>DATJJL010000346.1:0-3318 GCA_035492155.1 Ramlibacter sp.
GCGTTCACCAAGGAAGACGGCACACGCAAGTTCACGGGCTACACCGATTTCATCGTCAACTTCCAGCCGCAGCCGGGCGTCGGCTTTCTCATGGGATGGCGCGGCGAGAACGGCACCGAACACCTGCGTGGCGCACCCAATCCGAAGCAATGGGAGATGTACGCCGCGAACAACTGCGTGTTCCATTACGAGATGCCGAAGGACATGCAGTACATGCGCAACTGGAATCGTGCGTATCTGGATTTCGCGCAGGCCAAGGGCTGGCGGCAGAAGAACGATCCGGTGCAGCTTGCGATCTATTCCGACTGCCTTCAATCGTTCCGGCTCGCCGCGCAAGGCAAGACCAAAGGACGGCAGCCGCCCGAGCACCTGCGCGAGCGCATCGACACCTACTTCGATCCGCTGCCCTTCTGGTATGCGCCGCTGGAAGATTCCGCGACGGACCTCGCGGCGTATCCGCTGAACGCCGTGACGCAGCGGCCGATGGCGATGTACCACTCGTGGGATTCGCAGAATGCGTGGCTTCGCCAGATTCACAGCCACAACTACCTGCACGTGAGTCCGCTCACCGCGAGCGCAGCAGGAATCGCGGACGGGGGCTGGTGCTGGGTCGAAAGCCAGTGGGGCCGCGTGCGTTGCATGGCGCGCTACACCGAGGCTGTGGAGCCCGGCACCGTGTGGACATGGAACGCGATCGGCAAGGCGAGCGGTGCGTGGCGGCTCGATGCGGACGCCGACGAATCGCGCAAAGGGTTCCTTCTCAATCACGTGATCACCAGCGAGCTGCCCATGCGCGGCGGGCGCATCAGCAATTCCGATCCGGTGACAGGCCAGGCCGGCTGGTACGACGTGCGTGTGCGCATCCGGCCCGCCGAAGCGGAAGAACCGGAGGTCACGTCGCCGCAATTCGAGACGCTGCCGGCCGCGCCGGGAACGCGCGCCACACCGGCGACGATCCAGTTCTTCGCAGCGGGCAAGACGAAGAGGACGAGTCCATGAGCGACAACACGCTGGCCAAACAACTCGCGCTCGTGATCGACCTGGACGTGTGCGTCGGCTGCCACGCGTGCGTCACGTCGTGCAAGCAATGGAACACGTCGGGCACTGCAGGGCCGCTGGCCGACGAATCGCCTTACGGCGCGAACCCGACGGGCACCTTCTTCAATCGCGTACAGACGTACGAGGCCGGCCAGTTTCCACGCACGGAGACGATCCACTTCCCGAAGAGCTGCCTGCATTGCGAGGACCCGCCTTGCGTGCCGGTGTGCCCCACGGGCGCGAGCTACAAGCGCAAGGAAGACGGCATCGTGCTGGTCGACGCCGACAAGTGCATCGGCTGCAAGTACTGCGCGTGGGCGTGCCCTTATGGCGCTCGCGAGTTCGACGAAGAGAGCAAGGTGATGACCAAGTGCACCTTGTGCGTCGATCGCATCTACGACACCGCGCTTCCCGAAGCCGACCGCAGGCCCGCGTGCGTGATGGCGTGCCCCACGGGAGCGCGTCTTTTCGGCGACGTGAACGATCCGCAATCGGCGGTCTCCCGCGTGATCGGCGAGCGCGGCGGCTACGAGCTCATGCCCGAATGGGAAACGCGCCCCGCGAATCGCTACCTGCCGAGGCGCACGTTCGACGGAGGCGAGTCGTGAAGCCGGCGTGGTCGGTGATCCTCTTCACCGTGCTCGCGGGCTATGGCCAGGGCTTGGCGGTGGCGCTCTCGTTCGGTGTGATGTCGGGCGCGGTCGATCCGAATGGATTTGGCTTCCCGGCAGCGCTCGCCTGTTCGATCGCGCTGATGCTCGCAGGGCTGGCGAGTTCGTTCCTGCACCTCGGCCATCCGATGCGTGCGTGGCGCGCCGCGGCGATGTGGCGCACGTCATGGCTGTCGCGCGAAGTGATCGTCATGCCGGCCTTCATCGGCTGGCTCGTGTTGTGGTGGCTCGCTGTGAACGTCGCGCCGCCGCATGATGTGCTCGCGCGAAGCGTGTTGCCGGCAGGCGCGGTGGTGCTCGCTGCCGTCTTGTGGCTTTGCACGGGGATGATCTACGCGTGCATCCGCTTCATCCGCGAGTGGTCGCATCCACTGACCCTGTGGTACTACCTGTTGACGGGGCTGGGTTCCGGGCTTGCATTGGCGGCATCCATCGGCGCCGCGGGCGGTGAGCGCGGCCTGCTTCTTTTCGCAAGCCGCTTCGCGTGGGCCGCGATGCTTGCCTCGGCGGCCATCCGCTTCGCAATGCTCGCGCGCAATGGCGCGGTGCGCATGCCTTCGACGCTGCAGTCGGCCACCGGCATCCGGGCCGCGCGCCTCACGCAAATGTCGATGGGCATGTCGGCGGGCAGCTTCAATACGCGGGAGTTCTCGCACGGCCGCACGCCTGTGACGATCGTCCGAGTGACGTTAGCGGCTGTCGGTGCGGGATTCGCGCTCCCGCTGGCGCTCGCTTCGCTCGCGGCTTTGCAACCATCCCCGTGGCTGTGGTTGCTCGTGCTCGTATCGCAAGCCCCCGGATTGATCGCGGACCGATGGCTGTACTTCGCGCAGGCGCGGCATCCGCAGTCGCTGTATTACCAGCGCGTGGCCTGATTCAGGCGCGGTCCACCCGGATCGCGAGCACCACGGATGTCGTCGTGCGTTGCACGCCCTCCAGCTCCCCGATCTCGTCGAGCAGCGCATCCAGCCGCATCGTCGTGGGCGCACGCAGCATCGCCATGTAATCGAACTCGCCGCTTACCGAGGCGAGCTGGCGCAGCTCGGGCAGCTTCGTCAATCGGCGAATCACGTCGCGCTGCATCTTGGGGTTGATCGAAATGCCGACATAGGCCTGCACGCCTTGTTCGGTGCTTTCCCCGCCGAGGCGGACGGTGTAGCCCACGATGACGCCGCTGGTTTCCAGCCGCGCGATGCGCGCAAGCACGGTGGTGCGCGCGACGCCCAGCTTTCGCCCGAGGTTCGCAACGCTTTCGCGCGCGTTCGCTTGCAGCAGCGCAATGAGTTCGCGGTCGAGCGAATCCCTGGGCGTGGCGATCGCGATGGGTTCGTGTTCGCGGGCGCGGCGTCTTGTGGCCATGCGGCAATTGTACGATTCGTCGAGGCAACATTACATATCGTCCGATAAGGCATATCTATCGACGAACTTGCGCTACCAATCGTCGGCAACGCCTCCTAGAATTTCTCAAATGAAAATCGCACTCCTGGGCGCCGGCCACATCGGCCAAACCATCGCGCGGCTGCTCCACGCAAGCGGCGACTACCGTGTCACCGTGTTCGACAAGAACCCGGAAGCACTCGCCAAACTCCAGGCGGAGGGCATGGGGACG
>DATJJL010000347.1:0-5474 GCA_035492155.1 Ramlibacter sp.
CACGTCGGTGCCGAGGAAACCGCCGTAGAAATTCTGGAGCACGCCACGCAGCACCGCCTGCCGCTGCTAGTCGGAAATCACCACCGAGAAGTCGTTCTTGCCGCTCATTTCTGCGACCAGCACGCTGATCATGTCGCCGACCGGGCTGGTCATGCCGGCGAGAAGCGCGGATTCTGCCGCAGGATCGCGGACAACAAGGTGCTGCCCGAACGCGGCAGGCCGGAAATGAAGTGCAGCCTTTCGGGCGGCTTGGCCAACGGTGGCTTGGCGGGCATGCGCAGCTCACAGTGGCGTCGAGCGTACCCGAATGCCGACGCGGCCTTCGCCGGTCCGGCGTTCAAGCCAGCGGGTCGGAAAATTCGGAATGCCGTCGCATGAAGGCCGCCGCATACGAGCACGCCGGCAGCACCCTCCAGCCTTCGCGCCGCGCGGTATCGAGCGCGGCGCGGGTCAATGCCGCCGCGATGCCGCGACCGCCGATCGCGGGCGGCACTTCGGTGTGGGTGATGACCATCACGCCATCACGCAGCGTGTAATCGAGTTCGCCGCGGTGGCCTTCCACGGCCACGCTGAATCGGCTCGCGCGGGGATCGTGAACGATGTCCATGTGTCTTTTGCTCCTTCGATGATTCGCCTGCTCAACCACGGTCGCTGCGGTCGCGCACCTCGGCAAAACTCCAGTCGCGAAGCAGCTTGCCGTTCTCCCAAACCGTTTCCAGCGCATCTTCCCAGCCTTGGCCCAGTGCGTCCGCATCGCCCGCGGCCACGCCATCCGGCAGTGCGACCGTCTTGAAGGTGCCGTGTTCGCGATGCCGCGCCAGGGTCAATCGCCCCCGCTTGGACGCTTTCGCGTGGTCGGTCACGGGATCCTTGAACACGTCCGTCCACGCGCCGTCGATCCGCGCAGCCGAACATTTCAGCGCGAACTTCTGGGTGTCGCGGTCGAGCTTCTGCAGCAGCGCGCCGCCCATCCCGAACGCGATGTTGTCGGCTGCATAGCGCGCGTGCGTGATGCGCTCCAGGATCAGGCGAATCGAATCGGGATTGACGCCGTCACCCTGGATCACGCGCACGTGATTCAGCACGCGGTAGCCTTTGGAATTCGTCGTGCTGCCGAAAGCGGCGTTCAACAAGCTCAAGGTGCGGTGCACGACCTCGGCAGGATCGCCGGAATCGGGCCGCACCACCAGCGTCGCGCCGCTCTTGATCACTTCATCGCGCAATGCCCCGCCCCACATCGCTTCGATCGCGTGGAACAGGTCGTAGCTGTCCGACACGCACGCGACCACCGCGCCAGGCTTGGCGAACCGGCGCAGCATGTTGCGGTACGCGTCCAGTTCGCGCTCCGTGCCCCATGCCGTGATGGTGCTGTGCTCGGCGGCGGGAATCGAAAAGCCCGCCATGGCTTCGCCGTAGTATTCGCGCGCGGCCAGCACGCCGAGCACCGTGTCGGTGCCGCGGAAATTCACCAGGTGCGCCATGCCGCCCAGCGCCGCCGACTCCGTGCTGGACACGCCACGCGATCCGAAATCGTGCAGCTTGAACGGGATCTGTGCGGCTGCATCGTCGCTGGTCCTGTCGAGATATTCGCGGAGCGTTTGCTTGACATGCCAACTGACGGTTGCGACCGTGGTCGGGTACCACACCCGCATCAGCAGCGTTTCGACGTAGGACGGCACCCAGAAGCAATCGGGACAGGTGCTCTCGATCGTCATCAATGCCTGATGCGTCGGCACCACCGTGCCTTCCGGCACCGCGCGGATGCGCAGCGGCAGTTGTCCACCGTGCGCATCGACGATGTGGCGCCAGCCCGCTTCGTGGAATGGTTCGCCGTGCGCCGGGAAGAACGCCCTGGCCTCGTCGATCATCGCCGCCGTCACCGGCTGTGACAGGTATTCCTTCAGGATCGACTGCAGCCCGAAGAACAGCGTGCGTTCGTAAACCCCGCCGCGGCTTTCCAGGTAGAAGAATGTCGCGTCGACACCCGGCGGATACTGCAGCCAGTGGCTGGCTTTGTAGCTGTCGGTGTTGAGGATGAGGTTGGAGGCGAGGTGCATGTGCGAAGCCGCCGGTCCGGTCGATCAACCGAGTCCGTTATTCTAACGATCGGCCTTCGGCGAGGACCGGCTTCCCGGGTTCCGCTTCGAACTTGCACGGCGTGGCGCCGACTTGCGCGTCGCAAAACCGGTCTTCGGCTCGGCTTTGCCCAACACTATCGTGCCCGGGATGTGCCGCTTGCCCCAACGCACGAACGCAAGCAGCACGTCACCCAGATCCTTGCCCTTGGCCGTGAGTGTGTAGGCATAGCGCACGGGACGCTGCTGGTACGGGGCGCTGCCGACGATGCCGGCATCTTCGAGTCGCCGCAGGCGATCCGCGAGGATGTTGGTCGGGATGCGCTCGGGCGAATCCGCAAGCTCTTTGTAGGTGCGCTTGCCTTGCAGCAGGTCGCGCACTACCAGCAGCGACCACTTGTCGCCCACGATGTCGAGCGAATTGGCGACCGCGCAGGGCGAGCGCAGGAAAGGACTGGTAGTGCCCATACCGGATTGAAGTAACTTGCGGACTGCAAGTCAGTATGCTACGGTTCGCACTCACTTGCAAAATGCAAGTTACTGGAGCATCGCCATGTCGACGACCGTCATCTCGCCCCGCACCGGTACCACCGCATCGAGCGGCATCCGCGTCACCCTCATCCTCGTTCTTGCCATCTGGTTCGCGCTGGTCGTGACCTTGGGTATCGAGGGCGCTTTCCTCGGCCGGCCGGGGGCGCCGCCCATCGGCATGGCGATCGGTTTCACGTCGCCGCTGCTGCTCTTTTTCGGGTGGTTGCGGCTGTCGTCCGCCTTCCGCGATTTCATGCTCTCGCTCGACCTGCGCCTGATTGCCGGCATGCAGGCGTGGCGCTTCGCAGGCCTGGGTTTCCTGTTCCTGTATGCATACAAGGTGTTGCCGGGTTCCTTCGCGCTGCCCGCCGGCCTCGGCGACATGGCCGTCGGGTTCGCCGCGCCATGGATGATCCTCGGCCTCACGCGGCACCCGCGCTTCGCTGCGAGCAGCGCATTCATCCGCTGGAACTGGCTCGGCGTACTCGATCTCGTGGTTGCCCTCGGCCTTGGCGCCACGATGGCGATGGCGGCGCCGGGAACGATCGGCACCGCGCCGATGGCCACGCTGCCGTTGCTGATCGTCCCCGCATTCCTCGTGCCGCTGTTCCTGATGTTGCACGTCGCGGCATTGATGCAGGGCAGGCGGATGCGGCGCCACGCATAGCCGGTTCGCATTATCGACGAGGTCGCGATGGGCTGGCCCTCGCCAGAACGGCCCAAGCGGATGCGCGATTTTCTCGCAGACCCGTTAGGCGCGGCATCCTGATATGGAGGAACAAGCTCCCTGATGTCAGGACCCGTAGTGGACGCGCTCGCTGCGCGGCCAATGCCCTACTTCCGTTCGAATCCCGGCCCCCGCAGCACCTTGCCTGGCAGCGCCTGCGTCATCTCGCCGTCGGCGATAACCGGCACGCCGTTGACCAGCACGTACGACATGCCTTGCGCGAGCTGCTTCGGTTGCTCGAACGTCGCAGGTGCGCGCAGTTGTGCCGGATCGAAAATGTCGATGTCAGCCCACATGCCCTGCCTGATGACGCCGCGCCGCGCAAGGCCCATGCGCTGTGCGGGCAGCGCGGTCAACTTGCGGATTGCGTCCGGCAACGCCAGCGCGTGGTCCTCACGCACGTACTTCGCGATGATCCGCGCGAATGCGGCGTAGGCGCGAGGATGCGGATGGCCCTGGCCGAGCTTGCCCGTCGGCGCCTGTGCCGCCGCGTCGTCGCAGATCGACACCCACGGCTGCTTGAGCGCCAACGTGACGTCCGGTTGCGACATGCCGAACACCGCGACGCCGGTGGCGGCGTGATCCCTGATCAGGATGTCGAGCAACGCATCGATCGGTTTTTCGTGCCACGCTTTGGCGACGTCATCGAGCCGCTTGCCTTCGAATGATTTGAGCGCCGGATTGTGCACCGAGGTGATTTCGACCGCGTGCGGGCCCGGCACTTCCAGCCAGTCGTTGCTCCACGCATCCGAAGGCGTCTGCATGTCTTTCTCGATGCGTGCACGCGTTTGCGGATCTTTCAGCCGCTCGAGCAACGCGGCATTGCCGCCGGCGTGCGCCCACGGCGGAATGAAAGAAGCGAGATCGTTGCCCCACGCCGTGTAGGCATAAGTGTCGGCGCTGACGTCCAGGCCCTGCGCGCGCGCAGCGTCGATCTTCGCGATCACCTTCGGCATGTCGCCCCAGTTCTCGTGGCCCGCGACCTTGAGGTGGAAGATTTCGACCGGGATGTGCGCCGTGCGCGCGATGTCGAAGACTTCGTCGAGGGCGGCCATTTCGCCGTTGCCTTCGCTGCGCATGTGGGTGGCGTAGATGCCGCCGAAACCCGCCACTGTCTTCGCCAGCGCAATCAGTTCCGGCGTGGTGCTGAACGTCGCCGGCGGATATTGCAGCGCAGTCGAGACGCCGAATGCCCCGTCGCGCATTGCATCGGCGACGATCGCCTGCATCCGCTTCAGTTCATCCGCGGTCGGTTTGCGGTCGCCATAGCCGATCACCATTTCACGCGCGGTGGCAGCGCCGACGTAGGTGCCGAAGTTCACCGCGATGCCCTGGCTTTGCAGGTGCGAGAAATACTCGCCGAGTGTTCGCCAGGGCGGTTTCGCTTGCGCGCGTTCTTCCTCGAGGATCTTGTCGTTGAGCGGCGCGGCCGATTCGCCTTCACCGGTGATCAGCGTCGTCACGCCCTGGAAGATTTTCGACTGCGCGTGGCCATCCATCAGCAGCGTGTGGCCCGATTGATCCAGCATGTCGATGAAACCCGGCGTGACCACCATGCCGTGCGCGTCGATGACGTGCTTCGCATCGACGTCGCCGAGCCGGCCGATCGCGTCGATGCGGCCATCCTTGATCGCGATGTCGGCGGCGTACCACGGCGAGCCGCTGCCGTCGATGACGTGCCCGTTGCGGATCACGATGTCGTACGAATGAACAGGTGCCGCTCGGGCCCCGCACCCAATGAGGCTAAACGCGATGACGAAAAGCAAGCGGCTTGCTGCACGCATGAGTAACTCCCCTCGATTGTCACGATGATGCGAAGCATCTTGGGCTCCACGTCAAGCCTTCGCTACCTCCGGCCGCATCGCGCGAATGCTGCGCATCTGCGGACATGCCGGCGTACGGGCCGGTACCCTCGGCCGACAACCGGGTGTCGTCGTGCGAGTGATAGCCGCCGAGCCAGATACTGACGCGATCGAGCGCGGGATTGTCGGGCAGAAGCAGCGAAGCTTGCGGCGCCCAGGAGCGTGGCTGCGGCGAACAGAAGAGCGGGGCGGCGAGAACCGGCGCGGGGGGAACCATCCTGTTCCATGGGAAGACCGATCCTTGATCGCGAGGCACCACTCTCGTCGGTCGCGTGTCAC
>DATJJL010000348.1:0-4741 GCA_035492155.1 Ramlibacter sp.
GTTGATGCGCCAAGTGATGCGCTAAGATTCCCGCATCGGGAAGACAGTCTCCCGGCTCCCGCAAGGGAAAGACGGTGTCCCGTCCAAGCACTGGCAACTCTCGTATGGAGTTCACCGTGGACACCGTTTCTTCATCTTCCATTTCCCTTGACGAATTTGTTGCGCGCCTCGGCTCACCCGATGCGCCGCTGCTCCTCGACGTGCGACGCGACGAGCGCTTCGACGAGGCGCAGCGCATCGCACCAGGTGCACTGCGCTGTGCACCGCAGGACGTCGCGAAATTCGCGCGAGAGCACGAAGCACGCGAGGTCATCGTGTACTGCGTGCACGGCCTGGAGATCGGCAAGGAAGCGGCTGCGCAATTGCGCGCCGCCGGCTGGAATGCACGCTGGCTCGCGGGCGGCATCGATGGCGTGGTCGAAGCCGGACTGCCGACGATCCGCAAGCGCGACGACCTCGGCGTGACCGGCGAGCAAGCATCGCGCTGGATCACTCGCGCGCGGCCGAAGATCGATCGCATCGCCTGCCCCTGGCTCATTCGCCGCTTCATCGATCCACGCGCCGAATTCTTCTACGTGCCGGTCGATCAGGTGTTCGCCGAGGCGAAGCGCCTCGATGCTGTGCCGTACGACATTCCCGGCGCGCCCATCGGGCACGAGGGCGAGCACTGCAGCTTCGATGCGTTGATCGCTGCTTTCGACTTGCAGGGCAGCGCACTCGACAAGCTCGCCCGCATCGTGCGCGGCGCGGACACGGACAGGCACGATCTCGCGCCGCAATGTGCCGGCTTGCTGGCTGTCTCCAGGGGCATGTCGTTGTTGCACCAGGACGACCACGCGATGCTCGAAGCGACGCTGCCGGTCTACGACGCGCTTTACGCCTGGTGCCGCCGGCAATGAACGAGGGAGCCGTATCGTTTGCCGAAGCATTTAGGTTCTGGCTGAAGCTGGGGTTCATCAGCTTCGGCGGCCCGGCGGGGCAGATCGCCGTCATGCATCGCGAGCTCGTCGAGGAGAAGCGCTGGATCTCCGAGCAGCGCTTTCTTCACGCGCTCAACTACTGCATGGTGCTGCCCGGACCCGAGGCGACGCAGCTGGCCATCTATATCGGCTGGATGTTGCATCGCACCTTGGGCGGCGTGGCCGCGGGCACGCTGTTCGTGCTGCCGTCGCTGTTCATCCTCATCGTGCTCAGCTGGATCTACGTCGCCTTCGGTCACGTTGCGTGGATCGCCGGCATGTTCTACGGCATCAAGCCCGCTGTATCGGCGATCGTGCTGCAGGCGGTGTGGCGAATCGGCTCGCGCACGCTGAAAGACCCGAGAAGGACACCGCTCTTGTGGGCGATCGCCTTGCTGTCGTTTGTCGCGATCGCGATCCTGCACATCGGCTTTCCGTGGGTGATCGCATCGGTGGCGATCGTCGGCGCGCTCGCGGGCAAGTACTGGCCGTCGCAGGTGGCGGCGGGCAATGTGCAAGCAACGCAAGCGAAGGCGCACGGCGCCGAGCACTACGTGATCGACGACGACACGCCCACGCCGCCGCACGCGCGGTTCAGCCGGTTGCGATTGGCGCGCGTGATCGCGATCGGCTTGCTTCTTTGGGCGCTGACGATGGGAGCGCTCGTCGCGTGGCAGGGCTCGGACTCGACGCTCGTGCAGCTGGGATGGTTCTTCAGCAAGGCTGCCCTGCTCACGTTCGGCGGTGCGTATGCGGTGCTGCCCTACGTGTACCAGAGCGCCGTCGAGCATTACCACTGGCTCACGCCGCTGCAGATGATTGACGGCCTCGCGCTGGGCGAGACCACGCCCGGCCCGCTCATCATGGTGGTCACTTTCGTGGGTTTCGTCGGCGCGTGGACCAAGCAGATGCTCGGGCCCGACATGCGCTTCGTCGGCGGCGCACTCGCGGCGACGCTGGTCACGTGGTTCACGTTCCTGCCCTCGTTCCTGTTCATCCTCGCGGGTGGGCCAGTGGTGGAGGCGACGCACGGCAACGTGAAGTTCACTGCGCCGCTCACGGCGATCACCGCCGCGGTGGTAGGCGTGATCGGCAGCCTCGCGCTGTTTTTCCTCGTGCACATCGCGCGGCCGCAGGCGGGCGGGCCCATCGACATTGCGGCCCTTGTGATTGCAGCGGCGGCGGCATTAGCACTGTTGCGCTACAAGGCCGGCGTGATTCCGGTGATCGCCTCGTGTGCAGCCGCGGGGCTGGTCCTATCATTGGCGAGATGAACATCGTCATTACCGGCGGCAGCGGCTTCGTGGGCGCGCGGCTTGCCCGCACCCTGCTCGCGAACGGCTCGCTCTCGCTGGCGGGCGCACCCGCCAGGAAGATCGAAACGATCACTCTCACCGACAAGGCGCCCCCGCCGCCCGATCTCGCAAGCGATCCGCGCGTGAAGTTCCTGGGCGGCGATCTGAACGAGCAGATCGTGACTGGGCAATTGCCGGCAGCCGGCACCGACGCCGTCTTCCACCTCGCCGCTGCTGTGAGCGGCGAATGCGAAGCCGACTTCGATCTCGGCATGCACAGCAATTTCGATGCGACGCGCATGCTGCTCGATGCATGCCGCGCGCTCGGCTCGAAGCCGACTGTCGTGTTCTCGAGTTCGGTCGCCGTGTTCGGAAAACCCCCGGGCTTGCCGATGCCCGACCCGATCGAGGACTTCACGTTGCCCACGCCGCAATCGAGCTACGGCACGCAAAAGGCCGTCGGCGAATTGATGATGGCCGACTACGGCCGCAAGGGATTCATCCGCGCCCGCTCGGTGCGCCTGATGACCGTGAGCGTGCGGCCCGGCCGTCCGAACGGCGCGGCGTCGAGCTTTTTCTCCGGAATGATTCGCGAGCCGCTTGCGGGCGTGCGTGCACAGGTGCCGGTCGGTCGCGAAGTCGAACACCCGATCCTCTCGCCTTCGCGCACGATCGCAGGCCTGATCCGTTGCGCCGAGGCGAGCGATGCCGACTGGGGGCCGCTCACCGGCCTGAACCTGCCCGCACTGCGAGTGAGCGTCGGCGACATGGCTTCGGCACTCGAGCGCATCGCCGGCAAGGAAGCCACGCAGCTTCTCGACTGGATGCCCGACGCGAACATCCTCAAGCTCGTGAACACATGGCCGGGCAACGTGAAGTCGGGGCGCGCGGCGGCGTTGGGCCTCGCGGCGAACGCGGATTTCGACGACGTCATCCGCGAGTACATCCGCGAGAACCCGCAAGCCGTGAAGCTCGCCACCCGCTGACGCCATGCCGAAGTTCGCCGCCAACCTGTCGATGCTTTATCCGGAGCTCGACTTCCTCGATCGGTTCGAAGCCGCGGCGAAGGATGGCTTCAAGGCAGTGGAGTACCTTTTTCCGTACGCTTACGACGCGAAGGAATTGAAAGCGCGATTGCGTGCGAACGGGCTGAAGCAAGTGCTCTTCAACGCACCGCCGGGCGATTGGGACAAAGGCGAAAAGGGATTGGCCTGCCTTCCCGGCCGAGGGGAGCAATTCCGCTCTTTCATGGGCCGCGCGATCGACTACGCGCGCGAACTCGAATGCCCTCGTGTGCACGTCATGGCCGGGCTTGTTCCCGATGGGGCCGATCGCGCGGACCTGCGTCGCACGTATGTCGACAATCTCTCGTGGGCGGCGAAGGAGGCATCGCAATCGGGCCTCGACGTGCTCATCGAGCCGATCAACACGCGCGACATTCCCGGCTTTTTCCTGAACCGGCAGGACGAGGCACATGCGATCGTGCAGGAGATCGGCGCGCCGAACCTCAAGGTGCAGTTCGACCTGTACCACTGCCAGATCGTTGAAGGCGATGTCGCGATGAAGATCCGCCACTACATGCCCACGGGGCGCGTTGGGCACTTCCAGATCGCTGGCGTTCCGCAGCGCCATGAGCCCGACGTCGGCGAGGTGAACTACGCGTACCTCTTCGACGTGATCGACGAAGTGTCGGCTCAGTGCGGTTGGGACGGCTGGGTCGGCTGCGAATACCGGCCGGTGCGCGGTGCAGTCGCGGGCGGCACGAGCGCGGGCCTGGGCTGGTTCGCGCGCTGGCGCTGATGGCCCTCACATTAGAAGCGGCCGTCCACAGCGACCTCACCATCAAGAAGAGCCGCTTCATCGGCTGCGTGCAGTCGGTGCCCGATCGCGCGGCGGCGCAGGCGATCGTCGCAAGATTGCGCGAAGAGCATCCGGGTGCGGCGCACGTCTGCTGGGCGCTGCTCGCCGGCGGGCAATCGGCCGCGAACGACGACGGCGAGCCGGGCGGCACCGCAGGCCGGCCCATGCTCGAAGTGCTGCGCCGGCAGGATCTCGACGGCGTGCTCGCCACGGTCGTGCGTTATTTCGGCGGCGTGAAGCTGGGCGCGGGCGGCCTCGCGCGTGCCTACACCGATGCGGTCGCGCAAGCATTGCTCGGCGCGCAGATAATCCCGAAGCGGAAATGGATCGCAATGCGATGCACTGTGCCTTACGCGCTCGAGGGTCTCGTGCGGCGCGAGCTGCAGGCCGGCAATGCCGAACTGCGCGATGTCGCGCACGGCGACGCAGTCATTTTCGATTTCGCGGTGGTCGAAGACGATGCGCCCGCGCTCAAGGCGCGCCTGGGCGAAGCGGGCCAAGGCGCATTGATGTGGCAGGGCGAAGCAGGCGCGCCGCGATGATAAATGTCACTCGAGCCGGCCATCGCGAAGTCGGTGAGCGAGAGCAGCACGATGACGAGCACGAAAGCAAGCAGGCACCGAAGAA
>DATJJL010000349.1:0-11198 GCA_035492155.1 Ramlibacter sp.
AATGTCGCCCCGCTGTTCGGCATACGGCAAGACTTATGGATCTGTTTGCCGCATATAGGGCGCATATTAGACTAAGGCGCACAAATCCTAATTCAATTCTTATAATCCGGATGAACACGATCTATTGGCAGCCCAAGGCCCTGAAGCAGGTTCGCAAGTTGCCGAAGTCGGATCGACTGGCCATCAGTCGAGCAGTCGACGATGAGCTGATGGACTTGTCGAATGCTCGCAACGTGAAGAAGCTCGCTGATCATCCTTACGCATACAGGCTGCGTGTCGGCAATTGGAGGGTGTTCTTCGAATTCGACGGAGCGATCCGCATCGTCACCGTCGAGGAAGTAAGGAAGCGCGATGAACAAACCTATTGAATTCCAAACTATCCTCGGCGCCAACGGCAAGCCCGCGTTCGTCGTCATGCCCTATGCGGAGTTCGTCAAGCGCTACGAATCCGATGCGGGCCTCGTCCCGCACGCGGTCGCGAAGCTCGCAATCGAGCACGACATGCCGCCGGCCAAGGCCTGGCGCACGCACCTCGGGCTCACGCAGGCGGAGGTCGCCAAGCGGATGGGCATCACGCAAAGCGCTTATGCGCAGATCGAAGCGGGCTCGATGTCCCGCAAGACCACGCGCGAGCGCGTCGCCGCGGCCTTGCGCATTCGGCCCGGTCAACTCGATTTTTAAATTCAGCTCGTCGATCAGCCGCCGGCCCCGTCGCTGCCAATCTCGCCCTGTGCGCTTGCAGGAAGCAGTGTCAGCGTGAACGTCGCCCCTGCGCCGGGACCGTCGCTGCGCACCGACAGGCTGCCGCCCATTTCGCGGGCGGCGACAGCGCTGCTGTGAAGCCCGAAACCATGTCCACCGGACCGCGTCGTAAAGCCGTGCGCAAATATTTTGCCCAAGTGCTCGGGCGCAATGCCGCAGCCGTTGTCCTGCACTTCCACCACCTGCTGACCGCCGGAGTCTGCGCGCACCGAGATGCGCAGCTTGCGCACTCCCTCGACATGGGCCGTCGCGTGGCCGGCGTTCGCGATGAGATTGACGAAAATCTGCATCAGGCGGGTGCGATCCAGCGGCACGGGCGGGACACTTTCGTAGGCACGTTCCACGGCAACGTTCGCGAGCGACAGCTCCTGCAGCCGCAGCGCGTCGTCCACGAGTTCGGTCATGGTGCACATCTCGAGTGCACCGTCGGCGCCGGCGTAGGAAAGCTGCATGGCCACCACGTTCTTGATGTGGTCGACGCTGGTCGTCAAACGGTCCACTTCGCCGACCATCTCGTCGCGTTCGGCGACCAGGGACATGCCCAGTTCGCGCAGGTAGGCCGTCACCGAGCGGGCTCGCTCGTCGGATGCGATCAACCGGCCCAGTGCGCTCGTCTCATCGCCCAGAAGTGCCGCAACCTCCGCGACACGTGCTGCGCGGGTGCGGGCGATCCTGGAGCCGAGCAGGCGTGCCGACACGTTCACGCTATTGAGCACATTGCCCACGTTGTGCAGCACGTTGATCGCTATCTGCGCCATGCCCGCACGTCTTGCCACGTCCACGAGTTCGCGCGTCTGGTCGCGCACCCGCTGCTCCAGCCGGTCGTAGAGCAATGCGTTTTCAAGCGAGACGGCGAGCTGCCCCGCCATCAACGACACCGCATCGAGCCTGGTCGTGGTGAAGGCTCCGCGGCTGCGCCTGTTTTCCAGCAGGAGCATGCCGCCCGGGTGCCCCTTGTTCAGGATCGGCGCCACCAGCAAGGCACAGTGCGCCAGCTTCGCGAAGTACGGATCGCTTGCGAAGCGATCGTCGGCGGCGGCATCGTCCACCAGCAAGGGTTCGCCGGTGCGCTCCGCATAACGAAAGGCAGACAGCGGGATCAGTCCGCTCGTCGCGGCCGCGTCCACCGTCATGCGAGACAGCTGGTGACCATCGGGCGACACGATGTACCAATCTTCGAGGTCCTGGTCCCATAACGCGAACTGCACGCCCGTCGCGCCGGTGAGCGCGCCCATCAATTCGACGACGCGGGCTGCCAGTTGCGGCAGGCTGGTTTCCGAGCTGAGCGCCTGCGAGGCACGCAACAAGGCGAGCGTGTCGATCGCGTCGACCGGTCGTTCGCCCTGTGCGCCCGCAAGGGGCGCATCCAGGAATCGGTGCACGGATTCAAGCTGCCGCACCTTGCGCATCGCGCCCCACTGCCGATACGCCTCGCGGGCCTGGCGGACGAACTGGCGGCCGATCTGTTCGACGCCGCTCTCCAGATAGAAGAGCCCCGCACGCTCGCAGATCAGTGCCAGGTGCCATGGGCGCGCGTGCGATTCGGCAAGGGTCACCGCTGCATCGAAAGCGCGCGCGGCTGCACCGAAATCCTGCAGGGACCACGCGCGCTCGGCATCGATCCAGCGCAGTACATGGAGGAAGTTTCGCGGCGCATCGGCTGCGCGCCCGGCGAGCCATGCGCGCAGTTCGTCGAGGTCGAACAGGATTTTTCGTCGTGCATCGGCGTCCGCTGCCCGAACGCCCTGGGCCAGCGCGAATGCCTGCATGAGGCGCGCCTGCGCTCCCCGATAGTTCGCGATGGCCGGTGCGTATCGCATCGCCGCGCGTGCATGCCGCGCCAGCAAGGGCCAGTCGCCGAAGACGGCGGCCCGCAGCGAACGCGCGAATTCGATGCTCAGCGCCACCGCAGGTGTTTCGGATTGCCGCGCCAGGCTCGCCTGCGCCAGTGAGGCCTGCTCGTCGTTGCCACCCGTGTCGCCGCGCAAGTCGCGCAGCAAATTGCGCTCGATCAGCATCATCGCAATGGCGAACTCGCTGCGCACCCTGAAAGCAAGGTTGAACGCGGTCTCCACTTCGCCCGACAAGCCAGTCAGCGTCGGGCAACAGTCCAGCAATGCCGTCGTCAAGGGCCGGTACGTCAGGCACGCAAGCTGCAGTTCTCCGTTGCGCATGAGGTCCTTCCGCGCGACCTGCAGCTGGTGCACCATGTTTTCCAGTGGTTCGAACCAGTGTCCCGCGTGCGCGGCAAGAATGAACCGCGCTTCGGAGGTGGCCGGCTCCCAGCCGCGGGCCTCGCCGACCCTTACCGCGTGCAGGGCGCCGCGATAGCCGGTGCGGTAGTCGCGATTGACGCCGATGGCGACCCCGCCCATCGATGCGAGCGCATGAATGAGCGCCGGCGACGGACCATGCCGATCCCAGATGACCTGGGCTTCCAGCACCAGCCACGCCATGATTCGCAGGTCGAGCACGTGGGCAGGGTAGGTGAGCCGGTTGAACAGCATGACCAGCGCCGTCGAACGACGCTCGCCCGTATAAGCCCTCGGGTCGTTTCCCATGTCGATTCCCGAAACCCACTCGCCCAGCTGCGCGAGCCGCTGTTCGATGTCGGCGTGCGCGAAATCGCAAGGCACGTCGAGCCCGAGTTGCCGCACGAGCGCGAGCCCCAGGTCCATGGCGTCCTGCGTCCGCGACCGGCCCTGCAAACTGTCGATTTGCGCGCACGCTGCCTCCAGCCAGTTTTCGACCGGCTCGCCGCGTCCTTCGATCACCGCGTACAAGGCATCCGCTTCTTCGAAACGCCCGAGCCAGCAGAACGCGCCGTGCAAGTCGATCTCGATCGCAGCCCGCAGGGCCGCATCGCCCGCATCGAGCGAGGGCAGGCGCATCACCAACGAGAGCGCGGCGGTCAGCAGCCGCTCGGAGAGCGCGAAATGGGCGCTGGCCTTCGCGTTGAGGGCCGCGCCATGCAGCAAGGACGCCACCATCCGGCATTCCTGCGCGTCTTCGATGTCATCGCTTGCCGGCAGGTATTGCTCCAGCGCGACTGCGCCGAATTCAGGCGTTCCCACCAGGCGCCGAGCCAATTCAAGATGCAGCGCACGCCGCAGCGGCGGCGGCATCGATCCGTAGACTGCCTGTTGCACGCGATCGTGGCGCATCCGCAATGCGCTGTCCTGCCCGGGCTCGACGACCAGCAGCCCATCTTCGAGCGGCGCAGCCTGATGCTCATCCAGTTGGGCAGGTGCATATCCAGTCGCGGCGCACAGCAGGCTGCGTCGCACCTGGCCGCCCAGGCACGCCATGACGTGCAGCACTCGACGGCCTTCGGGCGGCAAGCGGGCAATGCGCGCCGCAAGCAGTTCAAGCACGCCTCCGCGGCTCACATAGCGCCGCAAGGTGGCCGTGTCCCACTCCCAGCCCTGCGGGCCCAGCCGCAATGTGCCGTCACCGCGCAGCGCGTTGAGCAGTTCGACCGTATCGTAAGGATTGCCGCCGGTGTGCTCGCCGACCTGCGTCGCCAAGGCGCAAGCCTTTGACGGCGGCAGGCGCATCATCTCCTGCAGCATCGCCTGCAGGTCGATGGGCGGCAGGTTTTCCAGTCGCAGGTGCACCGGCGCAGCGGCAAGTCGTTGCCAACCGCCGATCGCGTCAGCTATCGCGGGTGCAGCATCGACCTCGCAATCGCGATACGAGCACACGAGCAGAAAGCCGGGGACGGGCGCCCCATGGACCAGCGCGTCGATGAGCCGCACGGACACGCCCGCTGCCCACTGCAGGTCATCGAGCACCATGACGATCGGCCGATGCGCCGACGCGATCTCCCGGATCATGTCCGTCGTCGCTGCAAGAAAACGAGCTTCAGCCTGCGCCGGCTCGGCGACGGCCGGTGGTGGCGGCAGCGGCCCCAGCAGCGCCGCGAACTCGGGCATGTGGGCCATGAGTCCCGAATTGCTTCCAAGCGAATTCAATATGCGCGCGCGCAAAGCGGCAAGCTCGCTTTCCGGCTCGGCCAGCAAGAGCCGTCCGAGCGCACGCAGCGCCTGCTCCGTCGCCGTGGCGGCATCATGCCGGTACTGGTCGAATTTTCCCGAGACAAACCAGCCGCGGCGGCGGGTCACCAGGGGCCGAAGTTCATTGATCAGGGAGGTCTTGCCGACTCCCGGCGCGCCCGCGACAAGCACGGTACGGCCACGGCCTGCCACAGCGTCGTCCAGGGCCTGCTCGAGCAAGCGGATCTCCGTGCTGCGTCCCACTGGGCGCGAAGGGGCCGACAGCCGCACCGGAAAGTCATGTTCGCCCAGGGCGAACTGCGCAGGCGATCCTTCATCCAGCGCGCGCTCGACACGATCGAGATCGTGAATCAGGCCCTCCGTGCCCTGGTAGCGCCGCTCGGGTTCTTTTTCGAGCAGGCGCAAGATGATCTGCGACAGCGCAACCGGCAAATCGGCACGCTGCCGCAAGGGCGGCGCAGGCGCCCGCACCAGATGGTCGTGCACAAGCTGCAGCGGATCCCGCGTGCTGAAAGGCGGCGCGCCGGTGGCCGATTCGTAGAGCACTGCGCCAAGCGAGTACAGATCGGCGCGCAGGTCCACGCTGCGGCCCGTGCGTCCGGTCTGCTCCGGCGCCATGTAGGCGAGATCGCCGCGGATCTCGCTGTGGTGCTCGAACCTGGGCCGCACCTCGTAGGTGGTTGCCAGCTGGAAGCCGATCAGAAGCGGGGCGAGCCCCGGCCCGTGGAAAATGATGTTCGTGGGATTGATGTTCAGGTGCAGCACGCCTCGCGCGTGCACGGCATGAAGAGTGCGAGCGACCTTGCGCGCGAGGTCCAGCAGCGCATCGATGCTCAATGGACCGTTGGCAAGCATGCCGGCAAGGGAACAGCCCGGTCCTTGCTCATGGTCCTCTTCCTGCTCCCGCGCAACCCCTTCGATGCCGGCAAGCCGACTCGCAACGCGCATCTCATGGGATGAATCGGCGAACATGAGTCAATCTACATCCGAATGGGCTCGCCGTCTTCTTGCAAGCCGACGATGCGGCTCAATGGCGCCAGGGCCACTGCGGCTTCGCCCACCATCGCATCGAACCCATCCCCCGCCAGCACCCCGTACTCGTCCACCCTCGGCCGGGCGATCTCGTCGCCGGGTAGGATCGCGGTCGCGACATGGCACATGAGGAGATCACCATCGCGCGCATCGTGCAGCCACTGCGCCAAAAGGCGCCGGAACCGCTGCGGCCCGCCGCGGAAATCGTAGACACCGAGCAGGCTCGTGTTCTGCGCGAAGCCGTGCGCGTGGGCCATGCGCTCGAGGGCGTGGGCGCCCATCGCTTCGATGACATGGCCCTTGAAACGCCAGCGCGCCGCGCCGCGCGTGCGCCGCAGCCACGGCAGCTTGCCTTTGCCGTAGCGCCGCAGCAGCTCTCCCACGAGCAAATCGCGCACCACCGGAAACTGGTGCACGTGCTGGTGTCCGTCCACATGCGAGGGAGCGCGTTGCATCGCCGCCTCGAAGGCATCGAGCTGCGCGCGGATCTCGCCGAGCACGGCGTCGCGATCGACCCGGCGAAGCACCGTGTCGCGCATCAGCGCGCCAAGGCTGCGGGCGTTGCGCGAATCCATGGTGCATTCGGTCAGGTCCAGATGCAGGCCCGCGTCGACGCGTCCGGCATCGAATGCTTCTTTCAAACGCGCCGCGTCGTACTGCCATGCGGGTGCGGCCACCATGCAACTCGTCGCGGTAACGCGGCCCTTGTCGATGAGCGCGAGGATCGCTTCGTCCACGGCCGGATGAAGGCCGTAGTCGTCGATGCAGATCGCGATGCGCTTCACGTCACGCTTCATGTCAGTTCGGGAGCAGGGCGATGATCCGCCGCGTCGCGTGGTTTGTCGTGGTCGGCTGCGCAGCGGCGGCCGTGCATCTTGGCATGGTGAAGCTGCTGGTGTCGCAGCTTGCTTGGCCGCCGCTCGTTGCGAACGTCGGCGGCTGGATGCTGGCCTTCTGCGTTTCATTCGCGGGGCATTGGCAGCTGACCTTTCCACGCTCGGGCGCGCCGCTCGTGCGGGCCGCGAGGCGTTTCCTGTTCATCTCGTTCACCGGCTTTTCGATCAACGAGGCGATGTACGCCGTGCTGCTGCGCCTCACGGGGCAGGATTGGTATCTCGTCGTGCTTTTCTTCGTGCTGCTCGCGGTGGCGGTCATCACCTACCTCCTCAGCTCGCGCTGGGCTTTCCGCGGCACAGGGCCGACCTGAGGGGCGACTTCGCATCGACGCGCCACAGGCCGATGTGGTGCTGCGGTGTCGCAACGACTTTCTCCGCCTGAGCGAGCCACGCGAATTTTTTCGCGAGGTCTTCGGAGCCGATCAACCAGGCAGTGCTCGATGCACACACGCGCTGCGGCACTTGCGCATCAGTGATCAGCCAATCCTGCTTCGGCTCGAAGGCGGCGGCGTCCGCGAGTTCCTTGCGCCAGTTGTCGTGCTTTTGCACTTCGCTTGGCGTCCAGTCGGCGGAGACGAGCATGGGCTTCGCGAGCCTTGCTTCGAAGGGAATCGCAAAGCGGTATTCATCCAGCGCAATGACCGTGTCGCCGGGCTGCATGCGCTCGCGCAGGATGCGGCCGATGGCGGCTTGCGAGCGGTCGGCCTTCACGTCGATCGTCACCAGTGCGACGAGGCAAACCAGCACCGCAGCGGCGACGCTCGCGAGCCAGAGCTTGCGACGGCCCGAGGCGATGGCCGCATCGACCGCGATGTACAGCATCGGCGCGACCACCGGGAAGATGTAGCCCACCAGCTTCGACTTCGGCAGCGAAAAGAAAAGCAGGATGGATGCGAGCCAAACGAGCATCAGCCGGCGCTGCGAAGCATCATTGCCCGCACCTTTCCACTGCAGCTTGCGCGCGGCGAGGAGCCACAGCGTCCATGGCAGCCCGAACACGGCGAGCACCACGAAATAAAAGGGGAAGGGCTGCGGGTTGTTGAACGTCGTCTGCGCGTAACGCTGAAAGTGCTGCACGACGAAGAAGTAATGCGAGAAGTCGGCAAAGCGCTCCTGCATCAGCACGAACCACGGCGCGGCGATGACGAAGAAAAGCACGATGCCCGGCAGCCAGAGAAGGCGCAGCATGGTCATCCAGCGCCTTTCCCACACGAGCCACAGGAAAAGCACCATGCCGGGCAGCACGATGCCGATCAGACCCTTGGCGAGCACACCCAGCGCGCACAACGCATACGCGGCGAGCAATGTGGACTTGCGGCCAGGCGCCTGCGGTTCCAGCAACGCCGCATGCGCGAAAGCGAGGATCGTCGCCGTGATGCAGCCGCCCACCAGCATGTCGAGGTTCGCGAACTGCGAGCCGAAGTAAAACAGCGGCGTGGTGACGAGCGCGACGAGCATCGCCTGCGCCACGTCGCGGTTCACCCAGCGGCGCACGAAGAGAAACAGCGACGCGCTTGCAAGGCATCCGCCGAGCCACGGCGCCAGGCGCGTTGCAAGCAATGTGGAATCGGTGACGGACAGGGCCGCGGCCGTGATCCAGTAAAAGAGCGGCGGCTTGTGGAAATACGGCAGGCCGTCGAGCGTGGGCATGAGCCAGTCGTGCGAGCGAACCATCTCCCACGCCACCGACACGTATCTTCCTTCGTCAGGCAGCGCCAGGGGCCGCAGCCATGCAGTGGCGGCAAGCCACACGAAAGCAAGAAGGAGAAGGACGCGATCGCGCGTCACGAGTTCGAATCGTCCTGCAGGCCGCGGCCCAATTCGCGACGCACGACGTACACCGGGCGCTGCTTCACTTCCTCGAAGATGCGCCCGACGTATTCGCCGATGATGCCGGTGAACAGCATCTGCATCCCGAAGAAAAGCATCATCGTGACCACGATGGTCGTCCAGCCCGAGACCTCGTTGCCGCTCAGGAAGTAGTCCACCGTGATGAAGGCGCCGTAGGCGAAGCCGCCTATGGCCATCAGCGCGCCGATGACGCTCACGATGCGCAGCGGCCAGGTGGTGAACGAGGTCAGGCCGTCGAGCGACAGCGCCAGGAGGCGCGTGAAGCTGTAGTGCGTGCGCCCATGTGCGCGCGCTTCCGGCGTGTAGGGGATGGCCTCGGACCTGAAGCCGACCCACGCGTACAGGCCTTTCATGAAACGCCGGCGCTCGGGCAGGGCCAGGAGCGCATCGACAGCGCTGCGATCCATCAACCGGAAATCGCCGGCGCCTGCGGGAATGTCGAAGCGGTCGCCGAGGTTCATCAAACGGTAGAAGAGCTTCGTGCCCGACCGCTTGATGAACGATTCGTCCGAGCGATCCTCGCGCACGGCATACACCACGTCGGCGCCTTCGCGCCACCGCGTGATCATGTCGCCGATCAGCTCGGGGGGATGCTGCAGGTCCGCGTCGAGGATCGTCACCACGCCGCCGTGCGACGCTTCGAGACCGGCGGTGATCGCGGCCTCCTTGCCGAAGTTGCGCGAGAGCTGCACGAGGCGAAAGCCCGGGTGCCGGGCCCACGCAGCGCCTATGGCTGCCGTTGCGTCGGTGCTGCCGTCGTCGATCAGCACCACTTCCCAGTTCATGCCCAGCTTCGGCAACAGTTCCTGCAGGCGCGGCAGCAAGAGCTCGAGGTTTTTCGCCTCGTTCTTGCAGGGAACGATGCACGACAGGCCCGCGCCCGCCGAGCGCGGCGTTGCTGCTGCGGAAGGCGGTGCGGGCGAAGTGCTGGCGTCCATCGCGCGATTGTCCGTCATCCGAAATCAGGCGGCGGGGGCCTTGGTCGACTGGATCAGTTTCATCGCAGACGCGAGGATCGCCGCCATGCCGGAGGTGTCGCCCGGGACGATCAGCGTCGTGGTCGCATCGGTGGCGACGCGGCTGTACGCATCGACGGCGCGTTCGGCCACTTTCAGTTGCACGGCCTGTTCGCCGCCGGGCTGGCGGATCGCGTCGGCCACCTTGCGGATCGCTTCCGCGTTCGCGTCCGCAACCGTGATGATCGCCGCGGCCTCGCCCTGGGCCTTGTTGATCTGCGCCTGCTTTTCGCCTTCGGATCGCGCGATGAACGCTTCGCGCTCGCCCGTGGCGATGTTGATCTGCTCCTGCCTGCGGCCCTCGGACGCGGCGATGAGCGCGCGCTTGCCGCGCTCGGCCGTGATCTGCGCCTGCATCGCATGCAGGATTTCCTTCGGAGGCGTGAGGTCCTTGATCTCGTAGCGCAGCACCTTCACGCCCCAGGTGAGCGCGGCCTCGTCGATGGCGTTGACCACCTGGCCGTTGATGATGTCGCGCTCCTCGAAGGTCTTGTCCAGCTCCAGCTTGCCGATCACGCTGCGAAGCGAGGTCTGCGCGAGCTGCGTGATCGCGACGATGTAGTTCGACGAGCCATAGCTCGCCTGCTTCGGGTCGGTCACCTGGAAGTACAGGATGCCGTCGACCTGAAGCTGCGTGTTGTCCCGCGTGATGCAGATCTGGCTGGGCACGTCGAGCGGCACTTCCTTCAGGCTGTGCTTGTAGGCGACGTTGTCGACAAAGGGAATGAGGAAGTTCAGGCCCGGCGTGAGCGTGGCGTGGTAGCGGCCGAGCCGCTCGACCACCCATGCGTGCTGCTGCGGCACGACCTTGATCGAACGCGCGATGAAGATGACGGCGACGACGAAGAGGACGATTGCGATTTCCATTGTTGTTTTCCTTGGTTCAGATTTTTTCGACGACGAGTTTGTTGCCCACGACTTCGCGCACGCGATGGGCCCCGCTCTCATGATGCGCCCCCGGCGCGGCGATCACCGTCCAGTTTGCGCCGCGGTAGCGCACGAAGGCCGTGCCATCGGGCTGCCACGCCTCGACCTGCACGGTCTCGCCGATGTCCGGGTTGACGTCGGGATTCGCGCGGGCTGCCTTCGGCTTCGGCGAGCCGCGCCGCTGCAAGCGCAGTGCCGCGACAGCGCCTCCACCCACGACAGCAGCGACGAACATCTGCACCGGCATTTCTGCGCCCGCATGCGCGGCGAGAGCGCCCGCTGCAAGGCCGATCGCCAGCATCAAGAGGTAGAAGGTTCCGGTCGCAAGCTCGACGGCCACCGCAATGCCCGCCGCCGACCACCAGAACGTCGAATCCGCCATGTGCCCCTCCTTGGGTTTTGTCACTCGCGAAAGCATACACTTCGCGCTCAGATTTCCAGAAGGCCGCTGAGATGAAGTTCCGTTTCCCCATCGTCATCATCGACGAGGACTACCGCTCCGAGAACACGTCGGGGCTGGGAATTCGCGCGTTGGCGCAGGCGATCGAGGCCGAAAACTTCGAGGTGCTGGGCGTCACGAGCTACGGCGACCTGTCGCAATTCGCGCAGCAGCAAAGCCGGGCCAGCGCCTTCATCCTCTCCATCGACGACGAGGAATTCACGCCCGGCCCCGACCTGGACCCGGCCGTGCTGAACCT
>DATJJL010000350.1:0-8562 GCA_035492155.1 Ramlibacter sp.
TTGCTGTGGCCATGCGCCGTGTCGACCACGATCACGTCGACTCCCGCCTTCACGAGCGCTTCGACGCGTTCCTCGGTGCCCTCGCCCACGCCGACGGCGGCGCCCACGCGCAGGCGACCCGATGCATCGCGAGCCGCGTTCGGGAAGCTGGTCTGCTTGGTGATGTCCTTGACGGTGATGAGGCCCTTGAGCTCGAACGCGTCGTTCACGACGAGCAGGCGCTCGAGCTTGTACTTGTTCAGGAGAGCCTTCGCCTCGGCGGGGCTCGTTCCCTCGGGCACCGTCACGAGCTTGTCGCGCGGCGTCATGATCTGCGTCACGGGCACGTCGTAGCGGGTTTCGAATCTGAGGTCGCGGCCCGTCACGATGCCGACGACGCGCCCGCCATCGAGCACCGGGAAGCCCGAGATGCCAAGCTGCTCGGACAGATCGAGAACTTGCCGCACGGTGTGCGTCGGGGTAATGACGACCGGGTCGCGCAGCACGCCCGATTCATAGCGCTTCACACGCAGGACTTCGGCAGCCTGCTGCTTGGGCGTGAGGTTCTTGTGGACGATGCCGATGCCGCCTTCCTGCGCGATGGCGATCGCGAGGCGGGCTTCCGTCACTGTGTCCATGGCCGCGGACACGAGCGGAAGATTCAGGAGGATGTTTCTGGAGAAGCGGGTCGCGAGGGAGGTGTCCTTGGGCAGGACCTGGGAGAACGCCGGCACCAGCAACACATCGTCGAAGGTGAGCGCTTTTCCAAGAAGGCGCATGTCAAAGCTCCAAAAAACGGATTGTACTCGTGGCCTTTTGCATGCCCGCCGCGCCCATCGCAAAGCCCCGCGACGCGACGGACTTGCCAGACATCCCGTTACTGGCGCCCTCACGCAGTGCAGAGCTACACTGCCCGCATGAAGAACCTTCGCATCACGCTGCTCGTTCTCGCATGCATGTCCGCCACGACCGCTTTTGCCCAGTGGCAATGGATCGACAAGTCCGGCCGAAAGGTATTTAGCGACCAGCCGCCTCCGGCCGATGTCCCGGACAGCAAGATCATCAGGCGTGCCGGTGGGCGACCGGCCGATCCCGCTCCCGAGCCGGTCGCTGCCGCATCATCGAAAGCATCGGCCGCGTCGATGCCGAAGGTAGCGGGCAAGGATAAGGCGCTCGAGGAAAAGAAGAAGCAGGCGGCGGCCACCGAAGCCGAAAAGAAGAAGGCGCAGGAGGAGGAAGCCGCAAAGGCCGCAGCCGACCGGTGCGACCGCGCGAAGCGAGCCAAGGCAACGATGGATTCGGGTATCCGCATCGCAACCACCAATGCGAAGGGCGAACGCGAAATCCTGGACGACAACGCACGCGCCGACGAAGTGAAGCGCGCGGACGCGACCATCGCCCGCGATTGCAAATAGCCCTGCGCTTCGGCGCCCTAGTCTTTCTTGCGGGCAAACAAGCCCGCCACCTTGGTCCCTTGCCGGCGGAAACGCTCCCGCCGTGCGACCTTCGGGTCCACCTTCAGCGGACGATAAAGCTCCACGCGGTCTCGATCGCGAAGTAGCTGGGCCAAGCCGGCCTTGCGCCCCCAGATACCGATCGTCAGCCCTTGTGCTGCGACGCCGCTGGCCGCGATGGCGTCGGCCACGGTGCTGCCTGGCGGCAATTCGAGCTGCCGTTCGCGCACGTCGCGCGGCTCGGGCGACCAGGCGACGGTCACGTGCATCATGCCTTCATCCATACACGTCTTCGGCGCGCTTGACGAAGGCATCGACAAGGCTTCCCGCGATCTTGTCGAAGACGGGGCCGACCAGCGTGGCCAGTGCGACGCTTTCGAAGCCGTATTGCATGTCGAGTTCGACCTTGCACGCGCGCTGCCCCTCCTCCTCGCCCAGCGGAACGAACTTCCAGTCGCCTTCGAGATGCGAGAAAGGCCCTTCCACCAGCTTGATCCGCACCTCGCGGTCCGGGACGTGCTCATTGCGGGTGCGAAACGTCTGCCGGATGCCGCCGAAGGAGATGCCGATCTCGGCGTTCATGCCGGACTCGTCGGTAGCCAGCACCGACGTGTGATCGCACCATGGAAGGAATTCCGGGTAACGCGCCACGTCCGTCACCAGGCTGAACATCTCCTGCGCGCTGTACCAGATCAGGACGGATTTGTGGACGGATTTCATGGAAAATGTCGGACCCTTCAGCCAGGCCCGGCGGCATTGTAGTAACGAGGACTCGCCCTCACCTGTCAGTCCGAGTCGTCAGCCCATGTCCAAGAAAAACGAGAGCCCCGCCCGCATCGCCGAGAACAAGAAAGCCTCGTTCAACTATTTCTTCGAGGAGAAGTACGAGGCGGGCCTGGTGCTGCAGGGCTGGGAAGTCAAGGCGCTGCGCGAGGGCAAGGTACAGCTGACGGACGGGTATGTCGTCATCAAGGACGGCGAGCTTTTCGTCATCGGGCTGCAAATCAACCCTTTGAGGACCGCATCGACCCACGTCAGCCCCATCGCGGACCGCACCCGCAAGCTCCTGATGCACAAGGACGAGATTCGCCGCCTGGTTGGCAAGGTGGAACAAAAGGGCTACACGCTGGTGCCGCTGAACCTGCACTGGAAGGCCGGCAAGGTCAAATGCGAAGTCGCCCTGGCCAAGGGCAAGGCCGAACACGACAAGCGCGACACCATCCGCGACCGCGAAGGCAAGCGCGAGGTCGAGCGCGTCATGAAGAACAAGCACCGCTGAAGGTGCACTGAACGTCCCGGCAGCCGGCCGGAATAAACGGACATCCTGTTGTGTTCATGCGGGTAAGGAACCCGCAAAGGAGCCCCTGATGTTCTGGATCCGTTCCGGCCTGCACAGTATTTCCATCTCCGACTGGCTCACAGCCGGCCCCGCGATCGCCTGCGAACCGTCCAATGACGTCGAGGGCGCGCGCGAAGCCATGCTCGATGCGCTCGGGGATGCGGGCGGCCGCAGGCGCGAGACACTCTTGCGCCGCATCTCCCATGCGGCCGACATCCATGCGCTTTGGGCGGTGCGGCCCGAGGTGATGGAAGCGGTGTCGCACATGTACGGCGAATCCGAAGGGCGCCGTCGCCTGGCACTCGCCACCGAGAAGTTCGCCGGCCTCGTGCCCGCGGCCACGTTGACAAAGCCCAGCCGCAGGCATCGAATCGCTTCGGCAACCGCTTGAGGCCCATGGACCGAACCCTCGTCATCGATCAACTCCCCGGCCTGCGCCGCTACGCGCGGGCCCTCACCGGCGACTCGTGGGCCGCCGACGACCTCGTGCAGGACACGCTGGAGCGTGCCTGCGCAAAGTGGCAGCTGTGGCTCGCCGGCACCGACTTGCGCGCGTGGCTGTTCACGCTGATGCACAACCTCTATCTCAATCAAAGGCGCGTGATCCAGCCGACGTCGAAGGCCACGCCCATCGATGACATCCAGTCGGAGTTGCCCGCACCCGAAACCGACAACGACATGGCCATGGATCTTTCGCGGTGCCTGCAGCGCCTCCCCGATGACCAGCGCGCGGTGCTGCTTCTCGTCGCACTCGAGGACATGAGTTACTTGCAGGCGGCGAAGGTGTTGGGCGTGCCGATCGGCACGGTGATGTCGCGCTTGTCGCGGGCCCGAGGCCGCCTGCGCGAATTGATGGAGGGCGGCGAGACGGCCGGCCGTCCGGCAACCGGGCAGCCGCAGCTGCGCCGGCTGAAGTGATGGAGAGATAAATGATCAACGAACAGGACCTGCATGCGCTCGTCGATGGCCGGCTGCCTGCCGACGAAGCCGCGCAATTGCGCGGCGGCCTTGCCGCGGACCCGCAAGCGCAAGCCACCGTCAACGCATGGACTTCGCAGCGCGATGCATTGCGCCGCGCTTTCGCCGTGCCCGATCTCGAATCGACGCCCGCCACATTGCTTGCCGCCGCCCAACACGCGCAGCAATTGCGCGATGCGTCGACGCAATGGACGCGCTGGGCAGGCATGGCGGCTTCGGTGCTGCTTGCGTTCGGCCTCGGCTGGATCGCCAACGTCGAATACGGTGTGCGCTTCGCTCCGTCGGCGGCGACTCAGTTCGCTCGTCAGGCTGCCGTCGCCTACGTCGTGTACCAGCCCGAGGTGAAGCACCCGGTCGAAGTCACTGCCGCGCAGCAGGAGCATCTGGTGCAGTGGCTGTCCAAGCGCCTGGGCCACAAGCTGAAGGTGCCCGATCTGCATGCGCAGGGGTTCGAGCTGCTCGGTGGCCGCCTGCTGCCGGGCGATACGGGCGCACGCGCGCAGTTCATGTACCAGGATGCCACCGGTAAACGGCTGACGCTGTATCTCGGCGCCGTGAAAGACGGCAGCAAGATGGACACGAAGGAGACGGCTTTCCGTTTCTTCGAGGAAGGCGGCGTGCCGGCGTTCTACTGGGTCGACCAGGGCTTCGGTTGCGCGCTCTCGGGCCCGCTGCCGCGCGGCACCTTGCTCGAACTGGCTCGCATCGCCTACGAGCAACTCGAGATCTGAAACAGGTCTAAAGCAGGTCGCGCAGCGGGTGCGCGTATGCGGGCCACGGCGGCTCGAAGAAAGCCTGCACCATCTGAGGCGTGACATCCTCGATGCGCGCCGGGTTCCAGCGCGGCGAATGATCCTTGTCGATCGCAAGCGCGCGGATGCCCTCGACCGTTTCGCTCTCGTTGCGCGGGCGCAGGTGGAAGCAGCGCCGCACCATGCCGCGCTCCATGCGCAAATCGTCGGCCAGCGTCATGGTGCGAGCGCGGCGCAATTGCTCGTGCACCACATGCAGCATGAGCGGCGAGCGCTTTCGAAGAGTGGCGGCGGATTCCATTGCGAAGGCTGAAGCGTCGGCCTCCAGCGCCTTGATGATCTCGATCACCGAGGAAAGCGAGAAGAACCGCTCGATTTCGTCTTCATGTTGCGCAAGCGCCGATTGTTGCGCCGGAGCCTTGTCGCCCGCGATCGCGCCATGGCCCGAGATCGATTCCCACAGCGGCGCGAGTCCGCTCGAAGGCACAACGGCGTCCGCGAAACCCGCATAGACAGCGTCGGCCGCGTTGATCGAGTGGCCCGTCAGCGCCAGGTATTCGCCGATGTGGCCGGGGCAGCGCGACAGGAAATAGCCGCCGCCGACGTCCGGGAACAAGCCTATGGCTGTCTCGGGCATCGCCATCTTCGTGCGCTCGGTGGCGATGCGCATGGTTGCGTGCGAACGCGCGTGCCCGGCGATGCCCATGCCGCCGCCCATGATCACGCCGTCCATGAACACCGCATACGGCTTCGGGAAACCGTTGACGAGGTGATTGAGCTCGTATTCCTCGGTGAAGAAATCTTCCATCCGCGGATCGCCGGCGAGCGCTGCTTCGTGGAAGAAGCGGATGTCGCCGCCCGCGCAGAAATGACCGAAGGGACCTTCCTTGCCCATCCCGCGGATCGCGACGAATTCGATGCGATCGTCCGCTTGCCATTCGAGCAGCGCTGCGGTGATCGTGCGGATCATGTCGAGCGTCAATGTGTTGATCGATCGCGGCCGGTTGAGCGTGAGCAGGCCCGCGCGGCCCTTCACTTCGACAAGCACTTCTGTCATGCGCGCTGTTTCCATCCCACGAGTTCGTTGAACATCAAGGCGCCGATCACGAGTGCGCCGCCGGTGAGCACCGTGGGCGTCGGCACTTCGCCGGCGCCCCACCACGCGAGGATGATGCCGAAGATCACCTCGAGCAAGCCGAGCAGCGAAATCTCGGGCGCCTTGAGCACTTGCGCGCAGAGCACGGACAGCACGGAGGGAATCGCAAGCTGAACGATTCCCAGCAGTGCAAGCAGCGCCATGTCGTGGCGCGAAGCCTGGAACGGCATCGCGAGCGGCAGCGCCACGACGGAAGAAATCGCCGCACCGACGAGCACCGCCGGCACAAGATCGACATCATGGCCGTGTGCGTGCGAGCGCTGCGTCACCGTCCAGTTCACGCCCGCTGCGATCGGGACGAACATCGCCACGAGCGTGCCCGCGATTCCGCCACCTTCGATCTGCGTGCCGTACATGTAGCCGATGCCGCAACCTGCGAGAAAGATCGCAATCGCAGTGCGCGCCGGGATGCGATGACCGATGAAGATGCGCGCAATCAGCGCCGTGAGGAACGGGCCGGCCGCCATCGTTACCAGCACGTTCGCGACGCTCGTGAGCGTCAGCGCCACCATGAAGGCGGTGAACATCACGCTCCAGCACACGCCCGACAGCCATAGCGGCCAGCCGCCGCGCGCGATCTTGCGAAAGACTTCGCGGCCCTGGAAGAACGGCAGGATGACGAGCAGCGACACGACGGTGAAGAAACTGCGCCAGAACGTCACCTCGAAGCTGCGCGCGTGATCGAGATGGCGCGTGATGACGCCCGCGATGGACCACATGAGGGTCACCGCGATCATCAGGAAAACGGATTGCGTGCGGGTCAGTCTGGAATCGGTCAAAACCTGCCGATTCTCACACGGCCGCGCTATAGGTCGGCGGGCACAGTATTGTGAAACACGACCTTGTACAGCGCTTCAAGGATCCAATATAGCTCCACCGTACGGAAGTTCGAAGCGCGGAACGGGCCATCGACTGCGTTGACGTCGCGTGTCGCATCGAACGCGTGATCGAGATCGCAGTACAAGTGGGAGTCTTCGGGCAGTCCCGCGCTTCGCAGCATCTGCCTGCAATGGTCGGCCCAGTCCTTGGCGACGTGCGGCTCGAAACTTCTCAAGTTGAAGTCGGAGCGCTTCCGCATCAGGCGGATCATGTCCACGAGTTCCTTCTTCAAATCGAATGGTGGAGGAGTCGCAGCCTGCGTCTGGGTTTCGGCTGTTTGGGTGACTGGTTGTTCTTTGAGCTTCTGCGGCTCTGGCTCAGGCGCGAGCGCGCGGGCTGAATCGATTTTGCGAGCTGCGTCGGCCTGCGCCTCGTCCCAGATTTGCTCGAGCTGTTCTTTCGGTACTGCGGCCTTCGCGGCTTCCTCGGGTTTCACGCTTTCCCACAGCTGCTGAAGCACCGCTTCGACGCGCCTTTGTGCTCGCGCAACGGGTGGCTGCGCATGAACAGGTGCGGCTTGTTGGATAGGTGCGGCTTGCTCGATCGTCGCGGCTTGGTCTTCCGGTGCGATGTGGAAAAGCACCCGGTTCAACCTTGCTCGCGCGGCATCCTGCTCCGGTAACATCGGTTGGAGCATCGCCTTCACTGCGGGGTCTTCACCCGTTGAAGGTGCAGGCGCTTGTCCTTGCGCGTAGTCGCGCGCTTCTTGAGGAAACTTGTTGAAGCCGAGCGTAGGACCGGCGACGCCGCATTGGGTCGCCGAATCCGATCCGGGTCCTGCCGGCGGTCGATTCCTTATCGAATCAGGAACGGTACGGTCGACACCGCGAGTGAGGCGCGTCATATGCAATCCTTCCAAGAACAGTTGTGAAGTTCACGACCGCTCCCTGCGCCGGCGTACTGCCGGTCTTCGATTGCACCTGAGTAACCCGCGCCCCCGGTTGGTTCCCGTCAGGCGGCCTGCAGCTCCCGCGACGCGCGCTTGCGCTCATGCTCCTTCAGGTAGCGCTTGCGCAGGCGGATCGACTTGGGCGTGATCTCCACCAGCTCGTCGTCCTCGATGAACTCCACGCCGTATTCGAGCGTGAGGTCGATCGGCGGCGTGACCTTGATCGCGTCTTCCTTGCCGGACACGCGGAAGTTCGTGAGCTGCTTGGTGCGTGTGGCGTTGACCACCAGGTCGTTGTCGCGGTTGTGGATGCCGACGATCATGCCTTCGTACACCGGGTCGTTCGGTTTCACGAACATGCGGCCGCGGTCATCGAGCTTGCCGAGCGCGTAGGTGAAGATCTCGCCATCGTCCATGGAGATGAGCACGCCGTTCTTGCGGCCTGCGATGTCGCCCTTGTGCGGCTCCCAGCTGTCGAAGATGTTGGAGATGAGGCCCGAGCCGCGCGTGAGGTTGAGGAACTCATTCGAAAAGCCGATCAGCCCGCGCGCGGGGATGCGGTATTCGAGCCGCACTCGGCCGCGGCCGTCCGGCTCCATGTTCACGAGCTCGCCCTTGCGCTCGCCCAGCGCCTGCATCACGCCGCCCTGGTGCTGCTCTTCGACATCGGCGGTGACAAGCTCGATGGGCTCGCACTTCACGCCGTCGATCTCCTTGAAGACCACGCGCGGCTTCGACACTGCCAGCTCGTAGCCTTCGCGGCGCATGTTCTCCACAAGGATCGTGAGGTGCAGTTCACCGCGGCCCATCACTTCGAACACGCCCTCTTCGTCGGTGTCGCTCACGCGCAGCGCCACGTTCGATTGCAGCTCTTTCTGCAGGCGGTCCCAGATCTGGCGGCTGGTGACGTACTTGCCTTCGCGTCCTGCGAGCGGCGACGTGTTGACGCAGAAGTTCATCGTGAGTGTCGGCTCGTCGACCTTCAACATCGGCAGCGGCATGGGGTTCAGCGGGTCGGTGACGGTAACGCCGATGCCCACGTCCTCGATGCCGTTGATCAGCACGATGTCGCCGGGGCCGGCTTCCTTGACCTGCACGCGATCGAGGCCTTCGAAGGTGAGGACCTGGTTGACGCG
>DATJJL010000351.1:0-6317 GCA_035492155.1 Ramlibacter sp.
GGTGTATCGCTCGCTGCGGGGCGGGATGGTGATGCGCGACAGCTCGGTGCCGGTCACGCTGGTGCGGAACACCACGTCGTTCGGGAAGTCCGCGGGCAGCCCTGCGCCCCGAAGCTTGCCTGCAACGCCCAGCCGGCGGAAGCGCTCCATGGTGCGGGCTGCCACGTGGTTGCACTTCACGTTGGGCGGCTCCTTGTACGCGCGCGTTTCGGCAATGATCACCTTCGCGCCGCGCGCGGACAAATCCATCGCGGCGGAAAGACCCACAGGACCCGCGCCGACGACAAGCACGTCGGCCTCGAATTCGCGCACGCTCATTGCCCGATCCGGATGTTGGCCTGCCGGATGACCTTCGCCCACTTCTGCGTTTCGCTGCGGATGTATTCCTCGAACTGCGCGGGCGTGCTCGGCGCGGGCTCGACGCCCAGGTTGCGCATGCTCGCCTTGACCTGCTCGTCGTTCAGCGCGGCGACGATCTCCGTGTTCAGGCGCTTGACGATTTCGTCGGGCGTGCCGGCAGGCGCGACCACGCCGAACCAGCCGGTCGAGTCGTAGCCCGTCAACCCCGCCTCGGCCACCGTGGGCACACCGGGCAATTGCGCGAGCCGCTGCGGGCTCGTGACGGCATAGGCGACGAGCTTGCCCGCCTTGATCTGCTGCAGCGAGGCGGGAAGGTCCACAACCGCAAATTGCACATTGCCCGCGAGAACATCCAGCGCGGCCGGCCCCGATCCCTTGTAGGGGACTTCAATGATCTTCGTATCCGCCATCTGTTCGAACAGCGCGGCGGACAAGTGCATTGCGGTGCCGTTGCCCCCATGCGCGATCGAAAGCCTGCCCGGCTGCGCATGCGCCAGCGAGATGACCTCCTGCAGCGTCTTCGCGGGAACGGAAGGATTGCCGACGATGACGAAAGGTATCGCGGCAAGCATGCTCACGGGCTTGAAGTCCTTGAGCGGATCGAAGGGCATCTTCTCGTACAGGCTCACGTTCGCCGACAGCGCGCCCGCCGCGCCCACGCCGAGCATGTAGCCGTCCGGCGGCGCTTTCGCGACGATCGCCAGACCCACGTTGCCGCCGGCGCCGGGGCGGTTGTCGATGACGATCGGCTGGCCGAGCTTCGCCGTCAGGCGCGGGACCAGCATGCGCACGATCGCATCGGCGCTCCCGCCGGGCGGGAACGTCACGACGACGTGGATCGGCTGCCTGGGAAAGTCGCCCGTCGATTGCGCGCCTGCGGCGATCGAGAATGCCGCGAGGGCGAGCGCGCCCACTGCGCGAACGAAAGAGTGCATTTGTTGTCTCCTGTACGGCCTCATTATTTGTGATCGCGCCGTGGAAGAGCTGAATACTGCGTACACATAGGGTTTGTCACGAAAAACCGCGGGGTGCGAAGCGTCCAACATAGCGGACTCGCTCTCGCGGAAGCCAGCTCTACCAAGGAGACTCCATGAACATGACCTTGTCCCGCATCGCATTCGCCGTGGCGGCCACATGCCCGCTCGCGCTGGCGAGCATCGCGGCCCACGCAGCCGATCCCATTCGCATCGGCGTGATATCGGAAGCGCAGGCGGTGGCCGGTTCTTCCATCGGTCCCGCAGCGCAGCTCGCCGCCGATGAAATCAACGCGAAGGGCGGCGTGAACGGCCGCAAGATCGAGATCGTCGTCTATGACGATCACTCGTCGGCCGCGGAAGCCGTGCGCGCTTTTCAACGCGCGGTGAACGAAGACAAGGTGAACGCCGTCATCGCGAGCTACATCTCCGAGGTGGTGCTCGCGCTCGAGCCGTGGGCCGCACGTTTGAAGACAGTGATGATCACGCCCGGCGCGGCATCGGACGTCATCACGGCGAACATCGCCAAGGATTACGAGCACAACAAGTACACGTTCCACGGCTACCTCATGTCCACCGCGCTTGCGGAACTCACCTGCGATGCGGCGAAGGACCTGATGGTCGACGAGTTCAAGATGAAGACCGCGGTGATCATGAGCGAAGACGCTGCGTGGACCACGCCGCTGGACGCCGGTTATGAAGCCTGCCTGCCCAAGGCGGGCCTGAAGGTGCTGGACCACATCCGCTTCTCGCCGGACACGACCGACTTCACGCCGATCTTCAACAAGATCGAGAGCCAGAAGCCCGACGTGATGATCACCGGCATCTCGCACGTGGGCACGCAGCCGACGGTGCAGTGGAAGAGCCAGCAGGTGCCGATCCCGATGTTCGGCATCTCGTCGCAGGCGACGAACTCCACGTTCTGGAAGGACACGAACGGCGCGACCGAAGGCGTGCTCTACCAGGCGGTGTCGGGGCCGGGCGTCGCGGTGTCGCCCAAGACATTGCCATTCGTGGAGGCGTTCCAGAAAAAGAACGGCAACCTGCCGTCCTATTCGGGCTACACCGCTTACGACGACGTTTACATGATCGCCGAAGCCGTGCGCAAGGCCGGCTCGACCGACAGCGACAAGCTGGTCGACGCGATGGAAAAGACGGACTACGTCAGCACGATCGGCCGCGTGTCGTTCCGTCCGAAGGGCGATCCGCACGTGCACGCGCTGCGCACGGGCAAGGGCTATATCACGGGCCTGATGCTGCAGTGGCAGGACGGCAAGCAGGTGAATGTGTGGCCGAAGGATCTGGCCAAGGCGCAGATCCGGTTCCCGGCGTTCGTCAAAGTGCCCGCGCACTGAAACGCCCGGCGCCTGAATGCTGTTCTGGCAGATCCTGATCGACGGTTTTGCGATCAGCTCACTCTATGCATTGGGGGCGGCGGGTTTCACACTGATCTTCGGCGTCTCGGGCGTGCTCAACCTCTCGCACGGCGCCATCATGGTCGCCGCTGCGGTGGGCGCGTGGGCGATCGAGAACCAGTTCGGAGGCGGCGCGTACATCTCCGCTTTGGGCGGCATCGGCGTCGGCGTCGTGCTCGCACTCGCGACCTATTGGATCGCGGTGCGACCCATCCAGCGCTCGCCACGCATCGCGGAAGCCGAAAAGGAAATCTTCATCCTCACGACGACGCTGCTGTGGGGGATCATCATCTCCGAGGCGGTGGCGTACTTCTTCACCAACAACGCGAAGACGGTGCTGCCCATCGTCGAAGGCGTGGTCACCGTGCTGGGCGTGCGCACGCCCAGCAACGAGTTCTTCACCGCGATCGTGTGCTGGATCGGCATCCTCGCACTGTGGCTCTTCGTCAATCGCACGCGGCAGGGCAAGGCGGTGCTGGCCACGTCGATGAACCCGCGCGGCGTGACGATGCTGGGCTTCGAGCTCTCGCGCATCCACATCGCCGTGTGGTGCATCTACGGCGTTCTCGCGAGCGTGGCGGGCGTGCTGCTCGGCATGTTCCTCGGCGTGAGCAGCTACAGCGTCGGCCCGCTCACGGCGAGCGCCTTCTCGATCGTGGTGCTCGGCGGCCTGGGCAGCGTCTCGGGCTCGCTCATCGCCGCGTATGTCGTGGGCTACCTCGAAACGCTCACGGCTTACCTCATCTCGCCGGCGTATCGCACCATTCCTTCGCTGCTGCTTCTCATCGCGGTGATGTACGTGCGGCCGCAAGGCCTCTTCGGGCGGCGGTGAGATGACGCGAGTGCGGCCGCCTTCTCGCGCTTTCTGGGTCGGCGTGGTGCTGCTCGTGCTGTTCAGCGCAACGCCGCTTTTCGCATCGGGCTACGTGCTGGGCCTGCTCACCGTGGCTTTCTACACCGCGGTGTTCGCGATGTCGTGGGACCTGCTCTTCGGCTTTGCGGGCGAGGTGAATTTCGGCCCGACATTTCTCATCGGCGTGGGCGCATACACGGCGGGCATCCTCGACGCGCGTTTCTCCCCCGCCGTGTCGATGTGGCTATGCGTGGCTGCCGGCGCGATCGCGGCCGTCATCGCAGGCGTGATGCTCGCATTGCCCGCACTGCGCCTGCGCGGGCCCTACTTCGGGCTCACGACGCTCGTCGCCGTGCTCATGCTGCAGAACTTCATCGTCGTGTTCGCGGACCTGACCGGCGGCGAGATCGGGCTCACCGTGCCCGACATCATGTCGGTGAGCGCGACGACGAATTACTGGGTCGCGTACGGCTTCATGGCGATCAGCGGCGCGATCCTTTTCGGCCTGTCGCGTTCGCCGATCGGGCTCGTGCTCGAAGCGAGCGGGCAGGACGCGGTGCAGGCTTCGGCGCTCGGCTTCAACGTCGCGAAGCACAAGCTGTTCGCTTTCATCGTCAGCGCCTTCTTCTCGGGGCTCGCAGGCGCGCTGATGGTGTTCTACATGGGCACCGCGACGGTGGGCACCTTCGTCGACATCTCGGTCGGCGTGCAGATCATCGTCGCTGCCGTGCTGGGCGGCAGGCGCACGGTGATCGGTGCGGCCATCGGCGCCGTGTTCCTCATCGGCATGGGCGAAGCGCTGCGGCCGCTCGGCGAACTGGCAACCCTGCTCGTGTCGCTCACCGCGCTCGTGATCGTGCTTTTCTTCCCCGACGGCCTGCTCGGCCTGCTCAAGGGAGGCGCGCGCGGTGGCTGACACGCCGTTGCTCGAAGTGAGCGGTTTGACCAAGCGCTTCGGCGGCCTGGTCGCGGTGAAGGACCTGAGCTTCTCGATCCGCGGCGGCGAGATCCTCGGCATCATCGGGCCGAACGGCTCCGGCAAATCGACAGCGATGCGAACCGTGATGGGCGTGGAGACGCCGACCGCCGGTTCGATCCGCTTGTATGGCGAAGAGATCGGCGGTTTGCCCGCGCACAAGATCGCGCGCCGCGGTGTCGGGCTCGTCTTCCAGCACTCGCGCCCGCTCGCACGCCAGACGGTGCAGGAAAACATCGAGGTCGCGCTCATTCCCGATCGGCTCACGATGTTGCTGCAAAGCGCGGAAATCTCGCAGCGTGCGCGCGTCATCGCGGAACGCGTGGGCCTGGGCGCCGTGCTCGATCGCAAACCGCCCACCCTGCCCTTCGCGGACCTGCGCCGCCTGGAGATGGCGAAGGCGATCGCGCGTCATCCTCGCGTTGTGCTCATTGATGAACCCTTCGCGGGCCTCACCGCGCCGGAGGTGCAGGCGTTCTCCGGAATGATCCGCGAGTTCCGCGACGAAGGCCGCGCCGTGCTGCTGGTGGACCACAACGTGCGCAGTGTCGCGGCGCTCGTCGATCGCGCAATCGCGATGTACCTGGGCGAACGCATCGCCGAGGGCACCGCTCATGAGGTCATGCACGACGAGACGGTGCGGCGCGTGTACATGGGCGAGGCCCTGACGCGCACCACGCGTCCCCAGGCGGCCGCGACAGGTGCAACGCCGCTGCTCGATGTCGAAAATGTGGAGGTGCGCTACGGAAAGGCGCTGGCCTTGCAAGGCGTGTCGCTTTCGGTGCGCGAAGGCGAATTCGTCTCGGTCGTCGGACTCAACGGCGCGGGCAAGACGACGCTTTTCAACGCGATCTCGCGCATGGTCGCGCACACGGGCAACATTCGCTGGGGCGGGCGGCCGCTCGCGGGCCTCACCGCTGCCGCTGTCGCGCGAGGAGGCATCGTGCAGTGCCCCGAAACGCGCGAACTCTTCGGCGACATGACGGTGCGCGAGAACCTCGAACTCGGTGGCCACGCACTGCCAGTAGCCGAATGCAGCGAGCGCCTCGAGTGGTTGTACGGCCTCTTTCCCATCCTGCGGGACCGCGCGAGCCAGGTGGCACGAACATTGAGCGGCGGGGAGCAGCAGATGCTCGCGATCGCGCGTGCGCTGATGACGAAGCCGCGCCTGTTGATCCTCGACGAGCCGACGCTGGGTCTTGCGCCGGTGATCCTGGAGACCTTGTCGAAAGCGCTCGAAAAACTGCGTGCGACGACGAACCTCACCGTGCTCCTCGGCGAGCAGAACGTCACCTTCGCCTTGCCGCATGCCGATCGCGTGTACGTGATCGACCATGGGCAGATCGTCTGGGAAGGACCACCCGCCCGATTCGAAGATGAGATGGCGGCGCAGTACCTCTGAGCTGCTTTCGCGATCAGCAACCCAGCAGGCTTGCGATCTCGATCAGGTCGCGGCCGTGCAGGTCGTTGCTCGGTTGGGCGCTGACGTCCTTGGGCCGCTTCGCGCCGAACTCCATCGGACGCTCGACGTAGGCCGTGCGCAAGCCGCAGGCGCGCGCAGCGGCCAAATCGTCATGGTGGGCCGCGACCAGCATCAGGCGCTGCGGCGGCACATCGAACACGCGCGCCACGCCGAGGTAAGTCGCAGGGTCCGGCTTGTACGCGCGGAACACTTCGGCGGAGAGCACGCAATCCCACGGCAGCCCCGCGCGCTTGGCCATCCGCGTGAGCAGGCCAAT
>DATJJL010000352.1:0-5041 GCA_035492155.1 Ramlibacter sp.
TATGAGCGGTTGAATCCGATGTCGTATGAAGATGCGCGCGCGATGGAGGTGGAGCTGGGGATTCAGCTGCGGGCAAAGGGCTGGGGTGTTTGGCAGGCTTGAATCATTCCTCTTCAGGGGTGGATGGGCCTTGCCCATCTCGTGCACTCAAACAGTGTCGCGGGGTCAGATCGGAAGCGCGGTTCGCGGCATTGCCGCTTCACGCTTGCGCCGCGGCGGGCTCAGGGCTTGCCGTGACAAAAGACGCGGCTTCCGGTCATCGCCTGGCGCGAGCAGGTGACCATCGTGATTGATCTGTCACCCCGGCGCAGGCCGGGGTCGTTGGCGGTCGATAGAGCGCGCTGCATCCATCGCCATCGACCCCGGCCTGCGCCGGGGTGACGGTAAATCAACGCGAATGTTGAAGCTCGCGTCAGGTGGTGCCCGGCAGCCGCGCCTTCTGTCCCCGAACGTAAACCAACCGAGCCAAAAGCGCGCCAAGCCCAAATCGTGTCCAATCAGCGAAGCATGAAAAAGCACGAAGGAACAAGCGCCGACATCGAATCGCGCTACGCATGGTGGCGGCTCGTCGTGTCGCTGGCGCTGATGACGATCGGCGGCGCCGGCATGTATTCGATCACCGTCGTGCTGCCGCGCATCCAGCACGATTTCTCGGTGGACCGCGGCGCTGCATCGTTGCCGTACACCCTCACGATGATCGGCTTCGGCGTGGGTGGCGTGATGATGGGCCGTTTGGCCGATCGCTTCAGCGTCGTTGTTCCCGTCGCGGTCGGCGCAATCGGGCTCGGGGCAGGGTTCGTGCTCGCGGGCCTGGCGCCGAACATGGTGCTCTTCGACGCATCGCAAGGATTGTTGATCGGCCTGTTCGGCACGTCGGCGACTTTCGCGCCGCTCGTGGCCGACACATCCAAATGGTTCGACCGCCGCCGCGGCATCGCGTTGGCGATCTGCATGAGCGGCAACTACGTTGCGGGAGCCGTGTGGCCGCCGGTGATGCAACTGCTGATCGACGCATGGGGCTGGCGATGGGCTTATGTTGCCGTCGGCGTTTTCTGCACGGCGACGATGTTGCCGCTGGCGATCGTGCTGCGCAGGCGCCCACCGGTATTGCATGAACCAATTTCTATCGGCGGCGAAGGTGCGTCGCCGCCATCGAACGCGGGTTCGCGCCCGATGGGCCTGAACCCCGGCTTCGTGCAGGTGCTCCTGTCGGTCGCGGGCGTCGCTTGCTGCGTCGCGATGTCGATGCCGCAGGTTCACATCGTCGCGTATTGCAGCGACCTGGGCTTCGGCGCGGCCCGCGGCGCCGAGATGCTCTCGCTGATGCTGAGCCTGGGCATCGTCAGCCGCCTTGTGTCCGGCTGGATCTCCGACCACATCGGCGGCCTGCGCACCTTGCTGCTCGGATCGATCCTGCAAGGCATCGCGTTACTGCTTTTCCTTCCGTACAAGGGGCTGGTGTCGCTTTATGTCGTGTCGGGCCTGTTCGGACTTTTCCAGGGCGGCATCGTGCCGTCCTATGCGCTCATCGTGCGGCAGCACTTCGCGCCGGGCGAAGTGGGCGCGCGGGTGGGCACGGTGCTCATGGCCACGCTCTTCGGCATGGCGCTGGGCGGATGGATGTCGGGCGCCATCTTCGATTTGACGGGCTCCTACCGCGCGGCCTTCATCAACGGGATCGGGTGGAACCTGCTGAACATCGGCATCGTCTGCTTCCTGCTGTGGCATTCCACCAGGTCGATGCGCGCATCGGCCAGCGCGTACACCAGCGCGCGTGCCTGAGGCGGCGCCACGAAAATCTCGCCGCGCTCCAGCACGTAGTCGGTCGCGTCGCCATCCACGGTGATCCAGACCGTGCCGCTGCGGCACGAGATCCGCATTCCGCCTGCGTCCTCGATCTTGTGGACCTGGCGATGGGCGAGCGTCAGCTTGGTTGTCATGGGAACTCTCCGGTTGCATTCGCTGGTGGAATCAGTATCTTGGGCAGCGCCGTCCTGTTCAAACGGTGATTGGGAATCGTTCGGATGCATGCCAGGAATGCGAAAACCGTCGCCATCCCGCGCCAGGAGCTTCCTGCGCTCGACCTGCTGCGCAGCTTCGAGTCCGCGGCTCGGCACCTGAGCTTCACGCTCGCCGCCAAGGAGCTCTTCCTCACACAGTCGGCAGTGAGCCGCCAGATCCAGCAGGTCGAAGCGAGCCTGGGTGTGCCGCTTTTCGAGCGCCGCCATCGCGCCTTGGCCCTCACGGATGCGGGCCTCGTCATGCAGCGCGCCGTTGTCGACTGCCTCGAGCGCCTGCGCGATGCCACGACGCGCGTGCGAGCGGCGTCCGCAATGCGTCACGTGGCGATCACCTGCACGCCGGGCTTCGCATCGCTGTGGCTCATCCCGCGGCTCGCGCGGTTCACCCAGCAGTTTCCGGAGGTTGACGTGCGCATCTCGGCGACGTCGGAGATCGTCGACTTGCAGCGCCACCAGATCGACGTGGCCGTGCGCTTCGTGCCGACGCGGGACGGCGAAGGCCCGTCGCTCTTCGAGGAAACGGTGCTGCCGGTGTGCTCGCCCAAGCTCGCATCGGACAAGCGGCATCCGCTGAAGAAGCCCGCCGATCTTGCGCATCACACGCTGCTGGCAGTCGACATGCCCGGCGGCGAGGCGCTCACCGTCGACTGGGAGCCGTGGATTCGCGTCATGGGCCTGGCGGAACTGCGAATGAAAAACAGTGTGCGGTTCACGCAATACGCGGATGCGATCGGCGCGGCCGTCGCGGGGCAGGGCGTTGCGATCGGGCGGCTGCCCTTGCTCGCCGAAATGCTCAAGGACAAGCGCCTCGTCGCGCCCTTCGGCGGCGGGGCGGCTTCGCAGCGCGGCTATTACATCGTTTTGGGCGAGGCGGGCCGGCGCAACGCCGACGCGCAAGGTTTCGCGGCGTGGCTGCGGGCCGAAGCGGAAACAGCACGGCAATTGCTATAGTGGCTCGGCAATGAAGAGCACCTGGCACCGTCGAGAAATCCTGCGGCTTGCGCTCGCCTCGGCGGGCGCGGGCTGGCTGCCGCGCAGCAGCTGGGCCCAGCCGCGTTTCACATCCAATCCCTTCGCGCTCGGTGTCGCCAGCGGGTCACCGCTTGCGGATTCCGTCGTGCTGTGGACACGCCTTGTGGGCGACTTGCCTGCAAGCGCCATCACCGTGCAATGGGAAGTCGCCGACGACGACCGCTTCACGCGCGTCGTGCAGCGAGGACAGCAGCAGGCGATGCCCGAGCTCGCGCATTCCGTGCACGCCGAGGTGTCCGGCCTGGCGCCGGACCGCTGGTACTTCTATCGCTTCATGGTGGGCGATGCAACGAGCGCCACCGGCCGCACGCGCACGATGCCCGCGCCCGGCGCGAGCCCGTCGCGCCTGCGGCTGTCGTACGCCTCGTGCCAGCGCTGGGACCACGGCTACTTCAATTCGTATCGCCACATGCTGAAGGAAGACCTTGATTTCGTCTTCTTCCTGGGCGATTACATCTACGAATACGCGAACTCGGCGAATTCCGTGCGAGTGCCGACTCGCGGCACGGTGCTCACGCTGGACGATTACCGCGCCCGCTACGCCTTGCATCGAAGCGAAGCCGACCTGCAGGCCATGCATGCAGCGTGCCCGTGGATCGTCACCTGGGACGACCATGAAGTGCAGAACGACTATGCCGGGCTCACCGCAGGCAGCGGCACGCAGGTGGCGGACTTCGCCGCTCGCCGCGCAGCCGCGTACCAGGCCTATTACGAACACATGCCGCTTCGTGCGCAGGCGCTGTCGCAAACGCGTCTTTATTCCGAACAGCGATTCGGCAAGCTCGCGAACATCGTGATCCTCGACGACCGCCAATACCGCGACGCGCAGGTGTGCAACCCGAACGGCAGGCTAGGCTCGAGCACGCTCGACCGGCGCAGCTGCGACGTGTGGGACGACCCGAAGCGCACGCTGTTGGGCGCGGCGCAGGAGCAATGGCTCGATGGCGTGCTCGCGAAGGGCGACGCGACATGGACCATCTTCGGCCAGCAGACCTTGTTCGGCGAGCGCAATTTCCGCCCGGCTCCCGATCGCGTGCTGTGGAACGATGGCTGGGACGGCTACTCCGCCGCGCGCAAGCGCTTCACCGATTCGCTGCAGCGGCACAAGGCGCCGAACCCCGTGCTGCTGGGCGGCGATGTGCACGAAAACTGGGTCGGCCATGTGAAGGCCGACTATGCGAAACCCGATAGCGCTGCAATCGGCATCGAGCTTTGCGGCACGAGCATCACGTCGCGATCGAGTTCGTACGACGTGAACGCGGCCCTGGCCGCCAATCCGCATTTCATCTTCGCGGACCAGCGCAAGGGCTATGGCGTCGTGGAGTTCACGCCGGCGGGCCTCAGCGCGAAGCTGCGCGCCGTCGAGGACGTGACGAAGCCCGAGACCCGCATCGAAACGCTGGCGTCGTTCGTGGCCGGCGCAGGGCGGCCTCGCATCGAGAGGGCTTGATGCTTCGCGCATGGCTCCTGCTCGTCCTGTGGCTTGCAGGCGGCACGGCGCTGGCGCAGCCGGGCGAAGTTGCCGTGCGCGACGCGGACCGATACGTCCTGTCGAAATCGTTCATGTTTCTCGAGGACAAGGACGGCAAACTCTCGATCGACGACGTGCAAAAGCCCGACGCGCAATCGCGGTTCCGGCCGGTCGACTCGTCCGGCCCGGGCGCGAATTTCGGCCTCACGAGATCGGCGATCTGGCTGAAGGTGATGCTCAACACGGCGAGCACCTCGCGCGAGGACTGGTTCCTGGAGATCGCGTATCCGCCGCTCGACCGCTTCGAGCTCTACTCGCCCGGTGCGTCGGGTTTCCAGAAGCAAACCGGCGGCGATCTTTATCCGTTCTCGCACCGCGCGGTGCCGCATCGCAACCATGTCGTGCCCGTCCGGCTCAATCGCGGGCAATCGAACGTCATCTACCTGCGCATTCAATCCGAAGGCACCGTCGCAGCGCCGGCGACGCTCTGGCAACCCGAGGCGCTGTGGCAGCACGA
>DATJJL010000353.1:0-7527 GCA_035492155.1 Ramlibacter sp.
CGAATCCTTCCACGTCATCGCGTCGACGCTGTCGATGCGCACGGCCACGTGCTGGCGCCTCTCGGCCCACAGGATGATGAAGCCGCCGACGATGAAGGTGGTCGCGACGGTCCACGCGTTGAACAGGTGCTCCTTGATCACCTTGCCGAAAAGAAGCCCGAGCACGACAGCGGGGATGAAAGCAACGAGCACGTTGATTGCGAAACGCTGCGCACGCTGCTGTGTCGGCAGCTGCACGAGCGTGTCGCGAATGCGCTGCCAGTACAGCAGGATGATCGCGAGGATGGCGCCCGTCTGGATGGCGATGTCGAAGACCTTCGCCTTCTCGTCGTCGAAGCCGATGAGCGCGCCGGTGAGGATGAGGTGCCCCGTGCTCGAGACAGGCAGGAATTCGGTCAGGCCTTCCACGATTCCCATGACCGCGGCCTTGGCCAGCAGGACTACGTCCACTTGCGCTCCTTGTGCGAAGAGCGCGCATTATGGCTTGTCACCCGCACTGACTCGCCTTGCGGCAGTTCACCGACAGGCTGCACATCCGCGCCGGGGCAAAGTGTCGACAACGAACAGGGAGTGCCCGCACATGGCGAACAGCACCAACGACACGCAGCCCATCATCGGCATCGAATACGCGCCCGGCGACGAGCCGCGCGCCGTCGAACAGCTCAACGGCGATTTGCTCCTCCCCGCTGCGGGGCGGCCGCTTATCGAACAAGCGCTGCAGATGGCCGAGGAGGCGTTGCCCGACGAATGCGCTGTCGAGCTCAAGGCCCTGAACGACGCGCGCCGGATGCTGGGTATCGAAAAGATCGATCCCCACCGCGAGCGCGAGCTGGCGCAGATGCTGCTCGTGCGGCCGCTCTAAGGCTGAACCCACCCCCACTGACGCCGCCGCGGATGCATTTCGCGGCGCTTTTGCTGCATTTCGTCCCACGGCGCTTCAGGCCGCCGCAGGTGACCGGCAAAGTGCGGCTCCAGACAAGGAGACCGCCATGCAGTTCACGCCCATCGTCGCCGTCCACGCCACCGCCGCCACGCTCGCCGTCGTCACCGGCCCCGTCGCGCTATGGGCTCGCAAGGGCCGCACACAGCACCCCAAACTGCACCGCGCCTTCGGCTACGCCTGGGTCACGCTGATGGTGGTCACGGCGATCTCGGCAATGTTCATCCGCGATCGCGGCATGCCCAACGTCGCGGGCTTCACGCCCATCCACCTGCTCGTGCCGGTGACGCTCGGCGCCTTGTTCGGCGCGTTCTATTTCCTCGCCAGGCGCGACATCGCGCTGCACCGGTCGATCATGCAGCGCCTCTACTTCGCGGCCTGCATCGCGGCCGGCGCATTCACCTTGCTGCCGAATCGCCTGATCGGCCATGCGGTGTGGACACAACTCGGCCTTGCCTGACCTCGTTTCATCCCGGAGAAAAACATGCTGATCCCCATGCTCATCCAACAGCCGCAGATGCTGGTCACCGTGCTGCACAACACGCCCAGATTCGTCTGGATACTTCTCGCGGTGCTGATCGCCATCGGCGTGTCGCAGGCGCGCGATCGCGAGGCGAGCCTGCTGCGCGTCGCCTTCATGCCCGTGGCGATGACCGGCTTCGGCATCTGGGGCATGACCACGGGCTTCGGTGCATCGCCGATGTTCGGCTACGCGATGCTGATGTGGATGCTCGCGTTGTCGGTGACCTTCGCGCTCGTCGGCGCGATGCGCGCGCCGGCGGACGCCGAATACCACCCGGCCACGCGCTCGTTCTTCCTGCCGGCAAGCTGGGCGCCGCTGCTCTTGATCGTGGGCATCTTTGTCACGCGCTATGTCGTGAACGTGGACCTGGCGATGCAACCTGCACTCGCACGCGACGGCCAATACACCCTGATCGTCGCGGCGGTGTACGGGCTTTGCAGCGGCGTGTTCGTGGGCCGGGCCGCACGACTGTGGCGCCTGGCTGCCGAGAGCGCGGGCGCAATCCGTGGCGAGCCGCACCTACAATGATCGTCACCATGCCCGCCAACATGAGCCCCGAAGACCTCGAGCGCCTTGCGCACCGCCGCGCATCGCGCAAGATCGGCTGGTACCTGCACGCTTGCGTCTTCATCCTCGTGAACGCATACCTTTACTTCGGCGCGCAGTACGGCTGGCGCAGCCGCCCTTATGAGTTCCATCCGATGCTCGGGTGGGGCCTGGCCGTCGTGCTGCACTTCGTCTCGGTATTCGTGCTGGGCAAGGGGTCGAGCATGCGCGAACAGATGGTGCAGCGCGAACGCGAGCACCTGCAGCGCGAACAGAACCGGCCGTGAACCGCATCGATTGGGCGGAAAAGCTGCAGCACTTCGTGCAGGTGCTCGCCTTCTGCCTCGTCATCGCGACCATCCAGTACGCCTTCCAGCCGGACAAGCCTTACGGCCCACCGACGATCTATTCGCTTTTCATCGGCAGCTCGATCTGGGCGATCATCGACATCGGGCGGCCCTTCTTTCCGTCGAGCGCGGAGACCGGCTGGCCCCGTGGAGCTTCCGGAATCCTGCTGGTGGCGGGCGGCATCGTCGGCGGATGGTTCATCGGCAATCACGTGGCCGACTACCTGTGCAAGACCTACGGCTTCTATCCGCCGGGCTACGCGCTGCGGAATCCCGCCGCGGACTTGCGCAATTCGGTCTTGATCACGCTGCTCTCGGGGATTGCGGGCAGCTACTATTTTTATAGCGCAAGCCGCAGCGCGTACTTCGAGCGGAAGATGGCCGAGGCGCGCAAGCACGTCGATGAAGCGCGCCTGAAGCTGCTGGAGACGCAGCTCGAGCCGCACATGCTGTTCAACACGCTCGCGAATCTGCGTGCGCTGATCGGTGTCGATCCGCCACGCGCGCAGGCGATGCTCGATCACATGATCGCCTACCTGCGCGCAACGCTGAACGCATCGCGTGCCACGTCGCACAGCCTGCAGGCGGAATTCGATCGCTTGCAGGACTACCTTGAACTCATGGCGATCCGCATGGGCCCGAGGCTTCAGTTCACGCTCGACCTGCCGGGCGCGCTTGCCCAGGCGAAGGTGCCGTCGCTCCTGTTGCAGCCGCTGGTGGAAAACGCGATCCAGCATGGCCTGGAACCCAAGGTGGATGGCGGCGGGATTCGCGTGGCTGCGCGCCGCGAGGCCGACACCATCGCGATCGAAGTCTGCGACACCGGCGTCGGGTTGTCGGGCGAGGGCCCCGCCCAAGGCAAAGGCTTCGGCACGACGCAGGTTCGCGAACGTCTGGCCGCGCTGTACGGCGACCGTGCAAGCATCGAATTCGCCGGCGGCGACGCCGTCGGCTGCCGCGCTGTCATTCGCTACCCCTACCAGTCATGACGCAGGCATGACCACAGCGCTGATCGCCGAAGACGAACCGCTGCTCGCGCAGGCGCTGCAGGCCGAGCTCGCGCGTGCGTGGCCCGATCTGCAAGTGCTCGCCACAGTGGGCGACGGCGAATCCGCGGTCGTACAAGCATTGACGTTGCAGCCGGACGTGCTCTTCTTCGACATTCGCATGCCGGGGCAAAGCGGCATCGATGCCGCCGCGCAGCTTGCGGAGGATTGGCCGAACGGCCCGCAGGGCAAGCCCTTTCCGGCGCTGGTCTTCATCACCGCTTATGACCAATACGCGGTGCAGGCTTTCGAGACCCAGGCGGTCGATTACGTGCTCAAGCCCGTGCAACCTGCTCGCCTGGCAAAGACCGTCGCGAAGCTGAGGGACGCACTCGCCAAACGCGGCGCGGATTTCGAGTCGACGCTGGGCCAATTGCGCGCGCTGATCGGCAAGGTGCCCGAAGCGCCATCACAGCCGTTGCTCAAAGTGCTGCAGGTGAGTGTCGGCACGAACATCCGCATGGTGCCCATCGACGAGGTGCTGTATTTCGAAGCCGCCGACAAATACGTTCGCGTGCTGACCGGACAGCACGAGTACCTGATTCGCACTCCGCTGAAAGAGCTGCTGCCGCGGCTCGATACGCAGAAGTTCTGGCAGGTGCATCGCGGCACCGTCGTTCGCGCCGATGCCATCGACACCGTGACTCGCGACGAAGCCGGCAAGTTGCACCTCACCCTTCGCGGTCGCAAGGACAAGCTGGCGGTGAGCCGGCTCTACGCACACCTGTTCAAGGCGATGTGAAGCGCCGGCCTCGCAGCTTTACTTCTTCACGCCGGCCCACCACTCCTTCGCGGCCGCCTTCACGATCTCCGTCGACTCCGGGTCCTTGTGCATCAACGCCGAGAAGTAGTGCTTCAGCTGCTTGGACGTGATGTGCGGCGGCACGGGCGGGATGTTCGGGTCGGTGACCATCTCGATCACCACGGGGCGATCGGCAGAAAGTGCCTCTTCCCACACGCCGCGAACCTGCTTCGGGTCCTCGCAGCGGATACCGTGCAGGCCGAGCAGCTTCGCGTATTCGGCATAAGGGAAGCACGGCAGGTCCTGCGAGCCCTCGAACTTCGGATCGCCCTCGGTGCCGCGCTGCTCCCACGTCACCATGTTGAGGTCGAGATTGTTCAGCACCATCACGATGAAGCGCTTGTCCTTCCACCCGCGCCAATAACGAGTCAAGGTGATGAGGCCGTTCACGCCCGTCATCTGCATCGCACCGTCGCCGAGCGTGACGATCACCGGCCGGGTCGGATGCGCCATCTTGGCGGCGAGCCCATAGGGCAGCGAGCAACCCATCGTCGCCAAGCCGCCCGAGACCGAACCCATCATTCCTTCGCGAAACACCAGATCGCGCGCATACCAGACGGCCGAGGTGCCGGAGTCGCAGATCACGATCGCCTCGTCGGGCAACTGCGGCGACAGCTCGCGGAACACATGCTGCGGATTGATCGGCGTTGCATCGACGAGCGATCGTGAATTGACAGCGCGCCACCACTGCGCAACGTTGTCCTCGATCTCCTCGCGCCAGCTGCGGTCCTTCTTGGTTTCGAGCAGCGGCAGCAGCGCACGCAATGTCAGCCGCGAATCGCCGACGAGGTTCACCTCCATCGGATAGCGCATCGACAGGCGCCGGCCGTCGACATCGATTTGCACGCCTCGCGCATTGCCCTCCTTCGGCAGGAACTCCGCAAAGGGAAAGCTCGAACCCACCATCAGCAACGTGTCGCAGCGCTCCATCAATTCCCAACTGGGCTGCGTGCCCAGCATGCCGATGGAGCCGGTGACATACGGCAGGTCATCAGGCAGCACGGCCTTGCCGAGCAGCGCCTTCGCGACGCCTGCGCCCAGCTTCTCGGCGACTTCCCTCACCTCGGCACTTGCGTGCAGCGCGCCGGCACCGACGAGCATCGCGACGCGCTTGCCGTCGTTGAGGATCGACGCGGCGAACTTCAGGTCGTCCTCGCTCGGCACGGGGTGCCTCAGCGTCATGCCGATGCCCGAGTGCACGGTGCCGTGTTCGCGCGGCGGCGTCTCCACGGCTTTCTCGACCTGCAGATCGTTGGGCACAATGATGCAGGTCACCGTGCGCTGGTCGCGTGCGATGCGCATCGCGCGATCCACGAGGTGGCGCACTTGCGCAGGCACTGTGGCCATGTGGACGTACTCGTGCGCGACATCCTTGAAGAGCGACATCAGGTCGACTTCCTGCTGGTAGTCGCCCCCGAGCGCGGAGCGCGCCTGCTGGCCCACGATCGCGACCACCGGCTGGTGATCGGCCTTCGCGTCGTACAAGCCGTTGAGCAGGTGAATGGCACCGGGGCCCGACGTGGCCATGCACACGCCAACCTCGCCGGTGAATTTCGCGTGCGCGCAGGCCATGAAGGCCGCAAGCTCTTCATGACGCGCCTGGACGAACTCGATCTTGTCCTGCGCGCGGTTGAGTGCGCCCATGAAGCCGTTGATCCCGTCGCCGGGATAGCCGAACACGCGGCCCACGCCCCAGGCATGCAGCCGCTCGATGATTTGGTCGCTGACGTTTTTGCTCATGACGTGAGCGTCGGCCAATGCCTCGGGCGCGGCAATCGGCTCGCAGCGATGCCGCGCGTAAGGATCGACTGTCAGGGTCGGCTCAGTGAGCCGCGTGCACACGCACGGCCTGCGTGAAGCCCTTCAGTTCCTTCTCGCCGAGGAAATCGAACGCCAGGCCCTTGCCGATGCAAAGCTCGGCTACTGCGCTCGATACGAGGCTCTGCGCCGGCGAAGCGGCTGCGCACAGGCGTGCAGCGAGTTGCACGGCGGAGCCGAAGAGATCGGAGTTGCTTTCCACCGGCTCGCCGGCTGCGATACCGATGCGCACGCGAAGCGGCACCGGCGATGCGTCCTGCGCCTGCAACTGCGCGTGCACCTTCGCTGCGCATCGCACCGCGTTTGCCGCCGACGAGAACGACGCCATGATCCCGTCGCCCGTGTGCTTGACCTCGCGGCCGTGGAACTCCGCGAGCGCGGCGCGCACGATCTCGTCGTGCAAACGCACGCAGGCCATCGACACATCGTCGCCATGCCGCTGCGTGATGCCTGTGGAATCGACGATGTCGGTGAAGAACACCGAGCGCACGCCGGGGTCGCGCTGTTCGCTGCCCGGGAACACAGCGGCGCCACCCGCATTGATTTCCGTGCCGCCGAGGAAGCTGTCGGCAATCTCCGGGTCGACCTCGATGATCTTCGAGGCGAGCAAGCCATGCGCCTCCGAATGCACGCGATTGGCAAGCTCCGCGTTGGGTGCCGAGCATAGGCAGAAGATCTTGCCCTGCGCTTCGTTCAGCCAGTACTTGTGGTACGTGACGCCGTACTTGCCTTGCACGGCCTCGTCGGCGTGGTGCGCGGTAGCAACGTCGCTCGCCTTCGCGCCTGCTGCGTCGTGGATATCCATGTACATCGGCATGTCGGATCCCTCCGGTTTCCGCGCATTCTCGGAGGTCCGGCCACGTCCGGCAAGCGGTGTCGGCCTTGTCCTACAGGCACGCGGCTCGGCAAAAGGTCTACTACACCGCAATCACCCCGACTCCTCTGAGTCCCCTCCTCCTCCGGGGTGAGCTGGTCCGGCCCTCCGTCCCGCGACTGGCATATTGACCCCAGTCCGAAAGACTGGGGTCTCTTTTTTTCAGCGCCCGTTCTATGGCCTCGCGCAAGCTACGTCGTACTGCGACACACTGGCCGAGTTCACGGAGTTCTGCGGCTGTTCGCCCGCATACACCCCGCCCGACGTCCCCGAAGGATTGAATGCCGACCCGGGTGCGGTCGCCGCATGACCGGGCGTACTCGGCGCGGTGGCACTGCCGCAGGTCTGGTTCGGCTGGCCTGTCGTCGTCGGGCCCAGTTGCGTGGTGCGCGTCGGGCTGCCCAACGTTGTCGTCGTGGTGCTGTGCGCTCCGGCGCCCATGGTCCGCGTCGTGTTGATGCTCTCCGGCCTCATGGTCGGCCCTCTGCCTGCGGCGGCAGCGGGCACGCTCAGCGCCGCAGCGAGCGCCGCGATGGCACAGCAAGTGATCGAGAGTTTCATGGAAGCTCCTTTCCAACAGTGGTCCTCGTGAACACCGTGGCGGTTTGCGCGCGTTCAATCGCGCATGTAA
>DATJJL010000354.1:0-8006 GCA_035492155.1 Ramlibacter sp.
CAAGATGCTCGCCAACCGCATCGAAAAGCTGATGCCCGGCGTATGCGACACGCGAGCCGCCGAAGAAGGCGGCAACCCGCGTTTCTGGACGGGCCTGCGCCCCGCGACGCCGACGAACATCCCGTACATCGGCCGCACGCGTGTCGGCAAGCTGTGGGTCAACGCAGGCCACGGCACACTCGGCTGGACGCATGGCGCCGGCTCGGGCAAGGCAATCGCGCAGTTGATCAGCGGCGAGCGCCCCGCGGCGCAGTTCGACTTCCACGGCTTTCCGAAGTGCGAGACCGGTCAGATTCCGGCGTACCAGTTGTAGCCGTTGTCTTCCCAATAGCCGCCCTTGCCGCCGGCGATGCGCTTGAAGTCGGCGACGGCCTCGATGCGGTACACGTATTTCGGCTGCTTGTAGCCAAGCTGCCGCTCGATGCGAGCGCGCAGCGGCGCGCCGTTCTCCACCGGGAGAGGCTTGCCGTTGAGCTCGTAGGCGAGGATCGTCTGCTCGTGGAATGCGTCGTCAAGGTCGACGCTCTCGTAATACATGCTGTCCTCGTCGTCCTCGTCCATCTGGTCGAGGCAGTGGAACACCACGTACTTCGCTTCCGGCTTGAGCTTCGCCATGCCCAGCACATGCGACAGCCGCACGCCTTTCCACTGGCCGATGCAGCTCCAGCCCTCGACGCAATCGTGCCGCGTCACCTGCGTGCGCGACGGCATTTCGCGCAGCTGCGCGAGCGTGAATTCCAGCGGCTTATCGACGAGCCCATCGACCTTCAGCCGCCAGGTCGAAAAGCCGTTCGCCACCATGGCCGCATATTCATCGCCCGTCGGCATCAGCGTGCCGTTCGCGCGGAATACGGGCGCGATATCGGCGGGCGCGAACTCCTGCGCCATCGCGCGGCGGCCGAGGGCGCGCTGCGCGGCCATGTTCAGCGACTCGGCGCTGCGCAGCACTTCGACGGCCGTATCGTCATGGCTGATCGCGTCGCAGCCTGCGAGCGCTCCGCCCGCCGCGACGGCAAGACCGGCACGAAGAAATCCGCGACGCTCGCGACGCTGCTGGAAGAAAGGAACTCGCTCGCTCATTTCGGAACCCTCCAATGGCCCGTCACCATCGAGCGCAGGTTGTTCACGAGGCCCGTGACGATCACCTCGAACACATGCACGAGGAAGAAGGCGACGATGAGCACCGCCGCCGCGAAATGAAGCGTGCGCAGTGCCTGGCGCCCGCCGAACCAATCGACCCATCCCGGCGCGAAGCTGTCCATCATCGGCGACAGCGCCCAGCCGCCAATGACGATCATCGGCAGCACGATGAAGATCATCGAGAGGTACGCAATGTTCTGCAGGACGTTGTAGCGCTTCGCCTCGTCGCCGTGCGGATGCTTCAGCACAAGGTGATCCTTGATGGAGCGGCCGATGCCCCGCCATTCGCCGCCCGTCGGCACGAGATCGCGCCTGAGGTGCCCGCTGAAGATCGTCCACAGCACGTAGGCGATGCCGTTGATGAAGAAGATCCACGCGAAGAAGAAATGCCAGACGCGCCCGAGCGCCAGCCACTGCGGGCCGGGGATCGTCGCCCAGTGCGGGAATTTGGAAAGCTGCAGCAGCAGCGTCGCATCACGCGAATCCGCGCCCCAATAAAGCGCCGGGTGCGCATTGAAGATCTGCAGTCCGCTGCCCAGCAGCACGAACAGGCAGATCACGTTGATCCAGTGCATGACACGCACCGGCAGGCGGTGGCGGTAGATGACGTCGGGGTCCATGCCCGTGAGTCTCGCGTTACCCGCGAGTTCTTACAAGGCGCCGGTCACTCATCCTTTTCGCCGGGTTCGTACAGGGTTTCGCGGCCCATCCGGTCCAGCACGAGTTCGGCCGTCCAGGGCAGCATCAGGGAGCCGCAGCGGCTGTCGCGGTACAGGCGCTCCAGCGGCAGGTGTCTCATCATGCTCTGCCCGCCGCAAGTGCGAATGGCCAGGCGGCAGATATCGTTCGCGCCTTCCATCACGGCGTATTGCGCGGCGTACAGGCGCATTCGGACATCCTTCGGCGGGTTCGGCTGCGCTTCCTGGATCGCACGCACGAAAAGCGCCTTCATCGTCTCCAGCTGGATGCGCATTTGCGCGACCGAGACCTGCTTCGTCGGGTACATGCGTCGCTTCACCGGCGGCTCGCCCGGAACCTCGCCGCGCAAGTAGCTCACCGTGAAGTCGTAGGCGGCGTTCGCGATGCCGAGATACGTCGGTGCCAGCGTGAAGAACATCGCCGGCCAGGTCTGCGCGCCCTTGAAGTAAATGCCGCGCGGCATGAGCTGCTCGTCGTCGGAGACGAACACGTCCTTGAACGTGAGGTTGCGGCTGACGGTTCCGCGCATGCCGAGCGGATCCCACTCGCCTGCAATCGCGAAGCCTTCGCTCGTTGCAGGCACCGCGAGGTAAAGCGTGTCGCGCACGTCAGGGTGCGCATCGCCCTTGTCTTCGGTGCACAGCACGCCGTAGTAATTCGCCGCGCCCGCGAGGGACGCAAAGATCTTGCGGCCGTTGACGAGCCAGCCGCCTTCGACCTTGCGCGCGGTGGTGCCGAAAGGCGCGCGCCCCGCCGCCGCGGCGCTTCCTTCCGAAAACGGCTGCGCGTAGATCGCGCCTTCCTTCACGACGCGGGCGAAGTGCATCTCGCGCCGGCGCTCGTGTTCTGCGCGCTGTTCCTGGGTCATCGAGATGCCGTCGGCCAACATGCCTGTCCACATCGTCGAGCAGATATGCATGTTCCACGTGAGCGATGTGACTCCGCAGAATCGCCCGATCTCGGCGGCGACCATCATGTAGGTCGCGTAGTCGGCGCCCAACCCGCCGCTTTGGTGGGGAACGCACATCGCCAGAAGTCCTGCATCGCGCAGGTCGCTGTAGTTCGCGAAGGGAAAGCTTGCCTCGCGATCCCATTGCGCTGCGCGCGGCGCAAATCGCGACCGGCCCAGTTCGTTGGCCAGCGAGAGCAGCGAGCGCTGCTGCGGGGTGAACGGCATGTCGCCGACGGCAGGCGTGAAGTCCATGTTCATCTCAGTGCAGCAGTTCGGAAGGCAGGGACAGGAAATTGAGCAGCAGGCCGTCGAATTCGTCAGGCGCTTCCAGGTTCTGCAGATGCCCGACGCCTTTCATCTCGATGTAGCTGCCGCGAGGGATCGCATCGGCCATCTTCTTCATCACGGCCGGCGGAGCGTTGCGGTCGTGTTCTCCTGCGATCAGGAGCGTCGGGACATCGATGCTCGCGAGGTTCGCGCGCCTGTCGAAAGTCACCAACGCTTCGAGCGCGCGTCGATAAGTCGCCGCCGGGACGAGCGACATGCAATGCGTCGCAAGCTTCACGCCTTCGGGGAGCGAGCCGGGGCCCACCATCTGCGGCACGAGCACCTCGGCGAGCTCGGTCATGCTTTTGCCTGCGTCCAGCGGCGCGGTACGTTGCGCGACAAACTCGCGTTGCCAGTCGCCATCGGGTTTACCGAACGAAGCGCTGGTGCCGCACAGCACGAGCTTGTTCACGAGCTCGGGCCGACGCGCGACGACCTCCTGCGCGACCATGCCGCCCATGCTGTGCCCTATAAGCACGACGCTGTCGCACTTGAGGTTCTCGATGAGACGGATGCAGCTTTCGGCGAGGCCCTTGAATGTGTACGGCTCGATCGGCGCACTGTGGCCGTAGCCGGGCATGTCCCATGCGATGGCGCGATAGCCGGAGGATGCAAGCGTTTCCACTTGCGGCGCGAAGGACAGATGCCCGCCACCGATGCCGTGCAGCATCAGCACGGTGGGCCCGCCGCCAAGCACAGTGAAGTTCGGCGCGTTCATGGCAGAAGGTGCCCCGCGTCGACGACCACCGCGCCATCGAGCGAGATCGTGCAGCCCTTCATCGGCAAATCGAAGTGCCCGCGCGTGTAGCGGCCCGCTGTTTCGTTTGCTCCGGTGCTGTAGAGGAAGTTGCCGGCGTACGCGCGCAGCTCCGTGCCGTTGAAATCGCGCTTGTCGTACAAGGCCATGCTGTCCCAGCGTGCTGCTGCGTTCAATCCCCATCCGACGTGGCTGACGGCGTACGCCTCGCGATCGCCCCATGCGGCGATGTAGCTGCGCATGAGTTCGGCGTCGACGCCTTCGCCCTCGATGGCGGTGACGTAATCGTCCTCGATGCGCAGCGTGACCGGCTGCTCGACGTAACGCTTGAACGTGAGGTTCACGTCCCCCGGCGCGAGCACCAGTGTGCCGCTCACGGTGTGCGCGGCGGGAAACGAGAGCGCAAGGCCGCCGGGCCAATGCGTGATGGTGCCGGGCCTGGATGTGTAGCCCCAGTTGCCGCCGCAGATGGCTCCTTCGAGCCGGATGTCGAGATGCGTGCCCGCGGCCGAGGTAACCTGCATGGACCGTGCAGCACGCAGACGTTTGACATGGGCCTTCACCAGCGGCTCGAGCGCATCGCCCGGCACCAGGCGCGCGAGCGCTTCGGGATGCTCGTTGCTCACGTAGATGACGCGCGCGCCGCCTTTGAGAATGGCGGGAAGTTCCGGTGCATGCATCAGCCCCTCGACCGTGCAATCGACGACCAGCGTCGATGCCGCGAGCGCACCGACGACCGGAGCGAGCTGTTGCAACGCGGCGCAGGCGCCGGTGGAACGCACGGGCGGGCCGGGTTCGAAAGGCGTGGGCACCTCGATGGAAAACACGCGGCAACCCAAGCGCGCAGCTGCAATGCGCGCAAGCTGCGGCAGCACAGGCCGGCTCTGGCTTTCGCTGAGCACGGCCACGGTGTCGCCGGCGCCGACGGCGCAGCGCGACAACACGGCTTCGAAGGCGGCGAGCCACGCTGGCTCCAGCTTCTCTTGCAACATGGTCTGGGCTTTCCAGGCCATAATACATGAAATTTCATGCAATTCACGACGTGACGCCGCCGATCAAAGCCCAGCCGCCCAGCTTCTCCGCACAGGAGTTCCGCACGGCCTTGGGCATGTTCGCGACGGGGGTCACGATCGTCACCGCTCGTACGGCCGATGGCGTCATCGGATTGACGGCAAACTCGTTCAACTCCGTGTCGCTCGATCCGCCGCTCGTGCTCTGGAGCCTCGCCCAGGCGGCGGGTTCATTGCCGCTTTTCCGCGCGGGCTCCCACTACGCCATCAACGTTCTTGCCAATGACCAGAAGGACCTCGCCGAACGCTTCGCCCTGAAAGGCACGGATCGCTGGAACGGCGTGCACTTCATCGAGGGTGCGGGCGGTGCACCGCTGCTCGAAGGCGCCGCCGCCACTTTCGAGTGCTTCAATCGCAGCCGCTACGAGGAAGGCGATCACGTCATCTTCGTGGGCGAGGTCGAGCGCTGCAGCTGGCGCCCGGGCGCCTCGCCGCTGCTGTTCCATGGCGGGCGCTACTACACCGAGCATCCGTTTTGACCGTGCCCGCGAATCGCTTCGTCGACCAGTACCTCGGGTATCTGCTCGGGCAGGCGAACCACGCGCTTTACCGCGATTTCGACACGCATGTGCGTGCCGCCGGCCTGAGTTCCATCGAATGGCGCGTGCTCGCGACGCTGCACGATGGCGAACCGCTCACCGTGAGCCAGCTCGCGCGCGAGGTGCTGGCCAAGCAGCCGACCGTGACCAAGCTCGTGCAGCGCATGAGCGACCAGGGCTGGGTCACGTTGAAGGCCGATCCCGCCGACCAGCGCTGCACGCTGGTTGCCGCCACGGCTGCGGGGCGCCGCGTCGTGCGTCCGCTCGTGAGCAAGGCTCGCGCGCACGAGAGCGCGACGCTCAGCGCGCTGGCCGCCTCCGAACGCACAGCGCTCAAGAGGCTGCTCGAAAAGATCGCGGGGCGATGAAGACTTCGTTGGCAAGCTAACATCGCTTGCATGGTCGAACGAAAAGAACACCTCGACTCCCTCGCTGTTTCCGTCTTGTTGGCCTGCTGCCTTTTCTGGGGGCTGCAGCAGCTGCTGATCAAGACCACCGTCACGGAAGTGCCGCCCTTGTGGCAAGCCTCGCTGCGATTCGCAGGGGCGACGGTGCTGCTCTGGATCTGGTGCGCGGCGCGCGGCGTGAAACTGGTCGTGCGGGACGGCACGCTCGCAGCAGGCCTTCTGGCCGGAGCGCTCTTCGCGGGCGAATTCACCTGCATCTATCTCGGCCTGCGTGACACGACGGCCTCGCGCCTGACGGTGTTTGTCTACACCTCGCCTTTCTTCGTCGCCTTGCTCGTGCCGCAGTTCGTTCCTTCGGAGAAGCTGCGCGGCGTGCAATGGGTGGGCCTCGTCATTGCCTTCGCGGCTGTCGCCATCGCTTTCAGCGAAGGCTTCATGGGCACGGCCACGCCCAGGCAGCTGCGTGGCGACGCATTCGCGCTCGCCGCGGGCGGGCTGTGGGGCTTGACCACCGTCGTGATCCGCGCGAGCAAACTTGCGACGATCAGCGCGGAAAGAACCTTGTTCTACCAAGTGGCCGTCACGGCCATCGCTGCTCCCTTGCTGTCGCTCGCGCTCGGCGAAACATGGTCGCTGCGGTATTCGACCTATGCGTGGGGATCGATCGCCGCGCAGACCGCGATCGGCGCCTTCGCGAGCTATCTCGCGTGGATGTGGATGCTGCGTCATTACCCGGCGACGCAGATGTCTTCGTTCACCTTCCTCACGCCGGTCTTCGCGCTGGTGTTCGGCGTCGCGCTGCTGCACGAGCCGCTCACGCTGGAGCTCGTGCTCGCGCTGGCAGGCGTGGCCGTCGGTATCGTGCTTGTGAATCGGCGCCGCGCGGCCTAGAAGCGCAGCAGCATTTCGTGCGGACGCACGGGCTCTTTTTCGGCCGGCACGCGAGCCGCTTCCTCTTGCTGTTCCGCCGTGATCTGCTTGGACAGCGTGAGCCGGAAGTGAGATAGCGCCGCATCGGCCGCAATAGCCTGCATGCGGTAATTCGCATCGGTATCGAGCACGTGCTGCTGGTGCTCGATGATGTGCTTGTCCTCCATGAAGCCTTCGATGAGGCTGTCTCGCAGCGATCGCGAGATGTTCGTGTCTTCGCCTTCGAAGTTGTTCAGGTAGACGAAGAAGAAGTGCGTCGAGCGCCGAGTCTCCGGCGTCATGAATTGGCAATTGCGGTATTCGCGCGTGCCTTCGCGGTTGCCGTTTTCGCTGCCGCTCCCTGCGGGCGAGAACATCGATTCGAGAAAGAAGATTCCCGGCACCAGCATGCGCCCGATGTTGCGGCGATCGACGTTGCGGTCTTTCTCCGCAGCGGGCAATGCCCTCCGGTGGAAAGGCGGCGGCGGCGCGTCCATGTGCCAGCGCTCGACGCGAAAGCCGTCGTCCAGCCGCTCGACGGCCACCGGCTTGGTCTTGTACGCGTACTCCTCCGACCCGCCGAGCGTGTGCGTGTGCACGAACGCCAGATGCGCGAAGTCCGACAGGTTGTCGACGATCAGGAGCCAGTTCGCGTCGTAGTGCATGTACTCGGGAATGCCCTTCCACTGCGGATCGCGCAAGTAGGGGTAGTCCACGATCTGTTCAGGATCGGCCTTGTCCGGGTCGCCCATCCAGATCCACACAAGATGGTCCTTCACCGTGACGGGGAAGCTTCGCACACCCAGCTTCGGCGGGATGTTCTCCTGCCCGGGGATCTGGATGCACTTGCCCGACGGGTCGAACTTCAGCCCGTGGTACATGCATCGAATGCATTCGCCTTCACGGCGGCCCAGGTGCAGGGGCGCACCGCGATGGCAGCACCGGTCCTTCAACGCCACGACGCGACCTGTCTCGGCGCGAAACAGCAACACGGGTTCTTCGAGGATCGTGCGTGCGAGCAACTTGCCGTCGATCAGCTCGTGGTCCCACGCGGCCACATACCAGCAGTTCTTCAGGAACATCGTTTCATCCTCCTTCCGCGGCCGGGGAACGTCAAGTCGGGGCGGCCCTGTAGCGCGCAAGTTCCACGAACCAGTCCAGCGATGCCGGGTTCGCCATCGCGTCCTTGTTGACGACCTTCTCGAT
>DATJJL010000355.1:0-11923 GCA_035492155.1 Ramlibacter sp.
CAGTGTCGGGCCGCATGCCGCGCGGCCCTGTCGGACAGCGATGCAATCGGGCGAGGACCATCAACGACACAGCGATAATCGAGCGGAAGCAACAACTTGCACAGGCGGCCGGAAATTTCACGCACGCAGTGGCATTGGATCGCGCTGGTGGCACTGTCGGTCCTGTTGGCCGCCATTTTCGACATGATCGGCCTGCCTGCAGGGCGCCTGCTCGGCCCGATGGTGGCGGGCATCGTGATGTCGCTGCGCGGCGCCGATCTGCACGTGCCGCGCGTCGCGTTCTTCGGCGCGCAAGGCGTGATCGGCGTGCTGATCGCGCGCGGTGTTCCTGCATCGTTCATGACGACGCTGTCGGGTCATGCCGGCGTGTTCGTGGCCGGCGTGCTGGTTGTCACCGTGTTCGCGAACGGACTGGGCTGGCTGCTGTCGCGCTGGCGCGTGTTCCCCGGCGACAGCGCGATCTGGGGCTCGGCACCGGGCGGGGCCTCGGCCATGATGATCATGGCCGAGGCGCATGGCTCGGACGTTCGGCTCGTCGCTTTCATGCAGTACCTGCGCGTCGTGTGCGTGTCGTTCACCGCATCGGTCGTCGCGCACTGGTGGATCTCGAAGGACGCGAATGCCGCTGCCTTGATGACGGCCGCCGCGGCGCCGCCCTTGTTCGCCGCGCCGGCAAGCTGGGCACACGCAGGCGCCACGCTCGTCATCGCACTCGTCGGCGCGGGCGTCGGCGTGCTGCTTCGGCTTCCCGCGGGCTCGCTGCTCGTGCCGATGTTCGCGGGTATCGCGTCGCAGGATTTTGTCGGCGTGCCAATCGAATTGCCCCCGCTCGTGCTGGCCGTTGCCTACGCGTTCATCGGCTGGATGATCGGCGCGCGGTTCAATCGCGAAGTGCTCAAGGTGACGATGCGCTCGACGCCGAAAGTGCTCGCGTCGATCTTCACGCTGATCGTGCTGTGCGGATTGTTCGGCGCCGTGCTCGTCCGCTGGGCGCATGTCGATCCGCTCACCGCTTACCTGGCGACGAGTCCCGGAGGCGCGGACTCTGTTGCGATCATTGCAGCGGCGACACCCGTCGATGTGCCTTTTGTGATCACGATGCAGGTGCTGCGGCTGCTGTTCGTCATGGCCACCGGCCCGGCCATCGCGCGGATGTTGTCGCGCAGGATCCGGCGGCATGAAGCCGATGCGAAGGAAGGCACCCCATGAACCCGAAACTCGACGTCATCACTCTCGCGGTCAACGACCTGGACAAGTCGCTCGCGTTCTACCGCGACGGGCTGGGCTTTTCGACGAAGGGCATCGTCGGCACGCAATTCAAGGGCACGCAGACGCAGCCCGCAGGCGCTGTGGCGTTTTTCGAGCTGGCAGGCGGATTGATGTTGGCGCTGTATCCGCGCACGGAGCTCGCGAAAGATGCGAAGCTCCTCGACGGCACGCCGAATCCAATCGAATTCAGCCTGGGCCATATCGTGGGCAGCAAAGCCGAAGTCGACGAGCTTCTGGCGAAGGCGCAGGCGGCCGGCGCCACGGTGACCGATCGCCCGCACGACAGGCCATGGGGCATCTACTCGGGCTACTTCAAGGACCCCGACGGCCACCTCTGGGAAGTCATCTGGAATCCGAAGACCTGATCAGGGCTCGGCTTGCCAGGGCAGGCCGCGCAAGCGCTCGCGCTTTTCCTCTTCTTCGAAGTGGATCACCGAAGGCTTGATGAGGTCGCTGCGGGTGACGATGCCCACGAGCTCCATCGACTGCGCATCCTTGACGACCGGCAGGCGCTCGATGCGTTTGCGGGCGAGCCGCGTCGCGATGGACCGGCAACTTTCGCTCGGCAGTGCAACCTCGAGCGGCCGCGTGGCGCAGAGTTCTCCCACCGACTTCGTGGAGTCGCCGGCCCAGCCCGCGACAAGGGCTCGATCCACGATGCCCACCAGCCGCCCGTCTTTGACGACCGGAAACGCGCGATGCGCCTGGTGTTGCCCGAAATGATCCTGCATCACCTGCTTGACGGAGCATGACGCGTCGATGGCGCGCACGGACCGCGTCATGACTTCGTCGATGAAATGCCGCTCGAGCGGATCGATCCCGTATTCGCGATAGATGTGATAGCCGCGACGCGCGATCTTCTCGGTGAGGATGGATCGCTTCATCGTGAGCACGGTGAAGCCGTAGGCAGTGGCCGACGTGGCCATCAGCGGCAACAATGCATTCGCATCCTGCGTGAGCCCGAAAGCGAAGATGGTCGCCGTGAGCGGTGCACGCATCGTTCCGCCCAGCGTCGCTGCCATGCACACGAGCGGCCACAGCGCGGGGTCGCTGCCCGGAAAGAGACGGCCGATCACCACGCCAAGGCCCGCCCCCATCATGAGCAAGGGCGCAAGCACGCCGCCCGAGGTGCCCGAGCCGAGCGCGATGACCCAGATCACCGCTTTCACCGCGAGCAGGGCGAGCACGACATCGAGCGCGAGGTGGTTGTGCAGCAGGTCGCCGATCACGTCGTAGCCGACGCCCAATGCGCGCGGCTGCAGAAAGCCGCCGATGCCCACCGCGATGCCGCCGATGGCCGGCCACCACATCCAGTGCACCGGCAATCTCGCGAATAAATCCTCGACACGATAGAGCGACACCGACAAGCCCGCGGCGAGCGCACCGGACGCGATGCCCGCCACGATGCACCACGGAAGATCCGCCACGACGAGCTGCGCCGTCTGCAAGGGGAACAAGGGGCCGGAGCCCACCAGCAGCGGCCTGCAAAAGCCCGCGACCGCACACGCGATCGCCACCGGCAGAAGGCTGCGCGGCCGCAGCTCGAACAGCAGCAACTCGACGGCCAGCAACACGGCCGCGACCGGCGTGCCGAACACGGCTGTCATGCCCGCGGTCGCGCCTGCGACGAGCAGCGCCTTGCGCTCCGATGCGCTCAGGTGGAAATACTGGGCGAGCAGCGAGCCGATGGCGCCGCCCGTCATGATGATCGGGCCCTCGGCGCCGAATGGTCCGCCGCTTCCGATCACGACACCCGAGGAGATCGGCTTGAGCAGCGCCACCTTCGGCGACATCTTGCTCTTGCCGAACAGGATGGCTTCGATCGCTTCGGGAATGCCGTGGCCGCGGATCTTGTCGGAGCCGAAGTACGCCATGAGACCCACGATCACCCCGCCGATCACCGGCACGACGATGACCCAGGCGCCGAGCGTGTTGGTGGCAGGCGACCGGTTCGCGATGGAAAACGTCTGGAAGAAAAAGACGTTGTTGAAAAGGCGGATCAGGTCCAGCAGCACTTCCGCTGCGACTGTGCTGAGCGCGCCGACGACGGCCGCGATGAGCGTGATGCGCAAAAGACGCGCGTTGACGGCGAAATCGCCGCGATGAAGCTTCGACATGGGAGGCAATAAGGGAATCGAAAATTATATCTCATTGAGATATATTTTTCCGCGCGCACTATTCGTCGAGGAAGCCGCCGCGGTAGAAGCTCCACGCCGTGCCGTCGTGCAGGTAGAAGTGGCCGTCGGCGCAAAAGTCCTTGCCGGGAAAGAATTCGCGATAAGCCTTCGGCACGAGACGCTCGAGCTGTTCGTCCGACAGCTCCTCGAATTCTTCCGGCGTGATGGGCTGGCCGACTCTCAGCTTGCGTTCCATCAGTCCAGGCGGATCTCGCCGTCGAACTGAACGCGCAGCGACAGGCCCGGGATTTCGAGCGTCATCACGGCGGGAAATGCGCCCGATCCCTTGGTCGTTCCCGATTGCAGCGCGCGCTGAACGGCGTGTTCGATCTCGCGCTGCGAGTTCACGCCGACCATCTTCAGGAACTTGCGGATGCTGATGTTGAGCTCTTCGTCGTCCATGGCTGCTTCCCGTTTGATTCGAACAGTGTGCGCCGATTTTGCAGCGCAACGTGGGCACCTGCGAGAATGGGCGCAACTGATGACTTTCGAACCAGCTCTCATCGCGGAACTCGGGTTGCTCGGCGTGGTGACCGGCTTCGTCGCCGGACTGCTCGGCATTGGCGGCGCGATGATCATGGTGCCCTTCGTCACCATCGTCCTCACCAATCGCGGCTTTCCCGCCGACTACACGCTCAAGGCGGCGGTGGCGACATCGCTGGCAACGATCTGCTTCACGTCGCTCTCGTCGATGCGGGCGCATCACCAGCGCGGCGCGGTGAAGTGGCGCATCGTCGCACTGCTCGCGCCGGGCATCGTGCTCGGCTCATTGATCGGCGCGCAGATCGGTGCACACCTGCCGGGCAAATCGCTGGGCATCCTCTTCGGCTTTTTCATCGCGTTCTCGGCAACGCAGATGATCCTCAATCGCAAGCCGCACGGCTCGCGTTCGCTTCCGGGGCCGGCGGGCATGATCGGTGCAGGCACGGCGATCGGCGTGGTGTCGGCCATCGTCGGCGCCGGCGGCGCCTTCATCTCCGTGCCGTTCATGACGTGGTGCAACGTGAAGATCCACGATGCCGTCGGCACGTCGGCCGCGCTGGGTTTTCCGATCGCGCTCGCGGGCACCGTCGGCTACGCATGGGCCGCGCGCGACCTGCCTGCCGTGGCGCCGGGCGCGGTCGGCTACATCTACCTTCCGGCGCTGGTGGCGATTTCCGCCGCAAGCATGCTGCTGGCCCCGCTCGGTGCACGCACCGCGCACCGCATGGACATCCGCCCGTTGCGGCGGATCTTCGCGGTCGTGCTGTATGCGCTGTCGATTTACTTCTTTCTGCGCTGAACCAAATTGAAGATCGTCATCATCGGGCAAAGCGATTTCGGCAAGGCCGCCCTCGAAGCGTTCATTGCGCGAGGCGAGAGCGTGCAAGCGGTGTTCTGCAATGTCGAGCGTCCCGGCGCGAAGCCGGATGCCCTTGCCGCGGCTGCGCAAGCCGCGGATGTGCAGGTGCACCGGTTCGCGTCGCTTCGGTCGCAAGACGCGCACGAAGCGATGCAGGCGTGCGAGCCCGATCTCATCGTGATGGCGTATGTCGTGCAGTTCGCGCCGCAAAGCCTGCTTGCTCTCGCGCGACTCGGTGCGATTCAATATCACCCGTCGCTGCTGCCGCGCCACCGCGGTCCATCGGCCATCGGTTGGGCGATCACCTGCGGTGACACGCACACGGGCCTCACGATCTTTCGACCCACCGACGGTCTCGACGAAGGCCCCGTCATCCTGCAGAAATCCTGCGAGATCGCCCCCGACGAAACGCTGGGGCAGGTGTACTTCGGCAAGCTGTTCCCGATGGGCGTTGCGGCACTGGTCGAAGCCGCCGATCTCGTGATGTCAGGCCGCGCAGCGGAGCAGGTGCAGGACGAATCGCAGGCCACCTACGAAGGCTGGATGCACGAGGCCGAAGCGCAGGTGCATTGGGCGCAGCACATCGACCGCATTTACGACCTGATTCGCGCGTGCAATCCTTCTCCGGGTGCGTGGACGTGGATGAACGGCGTGAAGACGCGGCTTTATGACGCGCGCCGCATCCGCGTGCACCGGTTCCACGACGTCGCGGGCCACCCGGGCACCATCGCTTCGATCACGGACAAAAGCATTGCCATCAACGTGCACGGTGGCCGCATCGAGCTGCTTATCGTCTGGCCGAAGGGCGGCGCGAAGATGCCTGCTGCCGAATGGGCGCGTCAATGCGGTCTTTCGGTCGGGCAGGAGATCGGGACGGCCCCTGCGGACTCAGCGCCTGGTCGATAAGCTTCGCGCCTTCCTCGAGCAGGAACTGGCGGAAAGCACGCGCGACGGCGGGCAACTGCTTGCCGCGGCGATGCACCACGTACCAATTGAGCATCAGCGGCAGGCCTCGCACATCGAGGATCGCCAGCGCCCCTGCATGCAGTTCGCGGCTGAGCGTGTGCGCCGATAAAAAGCCCAGGCCCATGCCCGCCATCACCGCCTGCTTGATCGTCTCCGTGCTTTTGATCTGCATGAGGATGTTCATCTCGCCCAGGCGATCGCCGAAAGCGTCCTCCATCGAATTCCACGTGTCCGACCCGCGCTCGCGAACCACGAAGGGCTCGTGCAGCACACGCGACAGGGGAATGTTCCGCTCGGCGGCGAGCGGATGGTCCGGCCGCGCGACGACCACGTAAGGGTGAGGTGCGAAGGGTTCGGCCACCATCTCCCCATCGGCGGGCGGGCGCACCATGATCGCGAGGTCCGTCGCGTTGTGCGCGAGTTCCTGCAGCAGTTCTTCGCGGTTGTACACGCCGAAGTTCAGCGAGATGCCGTGGTGCCGGCGCGCGAATTCGACGAGAAGCGAAGGAAAGAAGTAGTCGCCCGCACTGATGACCGCGACGTTCAGGCGCCCGCCTTCGACGCCCTTGAATCCGTCGAGCGCGTCTTCGGCTTCGCGCACGCGAGCGAGGATCTCGCGAACGGAATCGAGCAGGTGCTGCCCGGCGGCGGTGAGATAAACCTTCTTGCCGAGCTGCTCGAAAAGCGGCACGCCCGCATGGTCCTCGAGCTTGCGGACCTGCGCCGACACGGCGGGCTGGGTGAGGTGCAGTTCTTCCGCGGCGCGCGAAAAGCTCAGGTGCCGTGCGACGGATTCGAACACCTTGAGCTGGCGAAGGGTGGCATTGCGCATTCGCTGACGATAACCGATCGTGACTGCAAACGATCAGAAGTTTTCATTGTCGCTTATGGATGGTGCCGCGTAAATTTCGCTTCGAAGGGGACGTCACCCCGCAAAGGAGTCCGCAAATGAACGCAGTCCTGTCCCGCCCGCTGTCCGACGACGACATGCAGATCCAGGCGTACAACGGCGCCTTCGAGGAACTCGGCCTCCAGTGGTACTGGGACCGCAGCACCTGGGCCGCCCTGCCGCCCGATTCGTCGCGAGTGCTGGAGTACGTGCAGCGCGAGCATCCGCATCTGCTGAGGTCGTATGACGGCGATTTCCTCGTCACGGCCGTCGAGTCTGCGCGCGCGCGCCACGAGGCCGCGATGCGCAGCCGCCGCCAGCATGCCGCGAACGCCTGAGTTTCGCGAGCGCAAAAAAAGCCGGCGTGTGCCGGCTTTTTTATTGGGTTTTAAGGATCAGCGCTCGTTGCGAACGGCCGCGATGAAAAGGCCGAGGGCCGACGACTTGAATGCCTGCTTGAGCAGCTGCGCGAAGCCCATCGGTTCAGAGGCCAGGAGCTTGCGGGAATAGACGAGTTGGTTCATTGGAATCTCCGGAAAGTTAAAAAGAAACTGGAAAGGAAGCTTGAATCTTTGCTGCACTGCATTATAGGGAAAACCCTTTATTCATTAGTGCACAAGAGGTCATTGCTGACGTGCAACGGCGGAATCCAATGGATGGGGCTGAGTATCTAGGGTCAAACCCGAATTAATGACCGCGGTCAAGATTGGCCGGCAGCGTCGAGTTTCAGAATGACCCGCACCGCCTGAAGCGGCATCAAGCAGGAGACATATTGCAATGACGCAATCCATCAACCCCGCAGGCACATTGGGTGCGCGCGGCCAAGAAAACCCGGCCGAGGTTTCCAACGCCTATCGTTGGGGTCAGCTGATCATGGGCATCGGCTGCATGGCGCTGATAGCGAACCTCCAGTACGGCTGGACTTTGTTCGTGGCGCCCATGGAGGCGAAGAACCATTGGGGGCTCACGTCCATCCAGTTCGCTTTCTCGATTTTCGTGGTCGTCGAGACCTGGCTCGTGCCGGTCGAAGGCTGGCTCGTCGACAAGTTCGGTCCGCGCCCCGTGATCGCCGGCGGTGCGATTCTCGCGGGCATTGCGTGGGTGCTCAATTCGCAGGCCACGTCGATCTCGGAGCTTTACGTCGCGGCCGCAGTCGCGGGCCTGGGTGCAGGCGCCGTGTACGGCACTTGCGTCGGCAACGCGCTGAAGTGGTTCCCGGACCGCCGCGGCCTGGCCGCCGGCCTGACGGCCGCGGGCTTCGGCGCAGGATCGGCGCTCACCGTCATCCCGATCGCCAGCATGATCCAGACGTCGGGCTACCAGCACACCTTCTTCGTCTTCGGTATTGCGCAGGGTGTGATCATCTTCGTGATCTCGATGTTCATGACGCGTCCGCGCGTGCCCAAGGGTGTGGTGGCCGCCACGCGCATCGTGTCGACAAGGGTCGACTACGCGCCGTCGCAGATCGTGCGCACCGGCACCTTCTGGATGACCTATGTCCTGTTCGTCGCCGTCGCGGCCGGCGGCCTGATGGCCACTGCGCAGATCGGCCCGATCGCGAAGGACTACGGATTCGCGAAGACGCCGATGACGCTGCTCGGCCTGACCCTTCCGCTGCTCACGATGACGCTGGCCATCGACAACCTGGCCAACGGCTTCACGCGCCCCTTGTGCGGCTTCATCTCCGACCGCATCGGCCGCGAGAACACGATGATGCTGGTGTTCGTCGGCGAGGGTCTCGCGATGCTGGGCCTGAAGCAGTTCGGTCACGAGCCGGCGCTGTTCATGGTCTTCGCCGCGCTGACGTTCCTCTTCTGGGGCGAGATCTATTCGATCTTCCCGGCACTCGTGGCCGACACGTTCGGTGCGAAAAATGCAGCGGCCAACGCCGGCATGATGTACACGGCCAAGGGCACGGCATCGCTTTTGGTTCCGCTGTCGGCCTACATCGCGACGAAGGGTGACTGGGACACGGTGTTCATCTTCGCTGCAACCATCTCGATCGTTGCCGGCCTGGCCGCGAAGTTCGTGCTGCAGCCGATGCGCACAAGGCGCATCGAGGAAGTCAACGCACGCGGCACGCCCTAAAGCGGCGGCGCGCGCCCGAAGGCGCTCAGATCTTGCCTCGCCTCTTGAGGCGGCTGAGCGTCTCGGGCGACAGGTTGAGGTAAGTTGCCAGTTCCTTTTTCGGCAAGCGCTCGGCGAGTTCCGGGTGCTTGCGCATGAAGCGCCTCACGCGGCCCGGCGCATCCAGCAGGTGCAGCGTGATCACATGGGCCATGATGTCGCTCATGTGGTGCATCACCGAATACTCGAAAGCCTGCATCACACCCGGGTGCCGCTCGATGAAAGCGACCCAGTCGCGCAGCGGCATCTTCGCCACGCGCGTGCGCGTCTCGCAGATGATGCTGTAAGGCGCAGGCGTTCCCAGCCGCCACGCCGCGTAGCTGGTTTCCATCTCTCCCTCGGCAGCGAATCGCAGGATCATCTGCTTGCCCTCGGGGTTGCTCACGACACGCTTGAGCACGCCGTCCAGGATGAAGTACTGCTCCATCTCGTGCACGCCCTGGCTGAGCAAGGTGTAGCCCTTGGCGCAATCCAGGAGCGAAAGATGCGGCTCGAGTTCCATCATCTGCGCCGCGGTCATGCCCTTGAGGAGCACGTTCTGCGCAAGCTGCACGCGGATCACGTTTCGTTGCGGGTGATCTTCGATATGCACGGGATGGACGGGGGCAGTGCTCAGGGTGTGTCTCCTCTTATTTTTGAAGCTTGACCGCGGTCAAGAGCAAAAGAAAGTTGCGTTTCCTATCATAGCTTTGCGCCTTTTCGCAAGCTTCAACGCTCATCCCATGACGACCGAAATCCAATCCGCCGACACCACCGACGGCTTTCACCTTCTCATCGACGCCCTCAAACTCAACGGGCTGGACACCCTCTACGCCCTTCCCGGAATTCCGATCACGGACTTCCTTCGCATGGCGCAAGCCGAGGGCCTGCGGGTGATCTCGTTTCGCCACGAGCAGCATGCGGGCAACGCCGCCGCTGCAGCGGGCTTCCTCACGCAAAAGCCCGGTGTGTGCTTCACCGTGTCGGCGCCCGGTTTCCTGAACGGCCTCACGGCGCTCGCGAACGCGACGACCAACTGCTTCCCCATGATCCTCATTTCGGGCTCGAGCGAGCGCGAGATCGTCGACCTGCAGCAAGGCGACTATGAGGAGATGGACCAGCTCGCGATCGCCAAGCCGCTGTGCAAGGCTGCTTTCCGCGTGCTGCATGCCGAGGACATCGGCGTGGGCATCGCGCGTGCGATTCGCGCTGCAGTGTCCGGCCGCCCGGGTGGTGTGTACCTCGACTTGCCCGCGAAGGTGTTCGCGCAGTCGGTGCCCGCCGAAGAAGGCAAGCGTTCGCTGATCAAGGTCGTCGATCCGGCGCCCAAGCAGGTTCCCGGTGACGACGCGGTGAAGCGCGCGATCGACGTGCTCAGGGGCGCGAAGAAGCCGCTCGTGATTCTCGGCAAGGGCGCGGCGTATGCGCGCGCCGAAAACGAAATCCGCCAGTTCATCGAGACGACCGGCCTGCCGTACCTCTCGATGTCGATGGCCAAGGGCCTCCTGCCCGACAACCACGCGCAATCCGCGTCGGCCGCGCGCTCGTATGTGCTCGCCGAAGCCGACGTGGTGATGCTCGTCGGCGCTCGCCTGAACTGGCTGCTGTCGCACGGCAAGGGCAAGACCTGGGGCGCGGGCTCGTCGAAGGAACACGCGAAAAAGAAGTTCATCCAGGTCGACATCTCGCCCACCGAAGCGGACAGCAACGTCGCGATCGACGCGCCGCTCGTCGGCGACGTCGGCTCGGTGATCACTGCGCTGAACAAGGCGATCGGCAATTCGTGGACCAAGCCTGCCGGCGAATGGACGGGCGCCATCGCCGAGCGCAAGGACAAGAACCTCACGAAGATGGCCGAGACGCTGTCGAAGAATCCTTCGCCGATGAACTTCCACAGCGCATTGAACGTGGTGCGCGAGAAGATCAAGGCGCGGCCCGACATCACGCTGGTCAACGAAGGCGCGAACGCGCTCGACTTCACGCGCTCCATCGTCGACATGTACGAGCCGCGCAAGCGCCTGGACGTGGGCACGTGGGGCATCATGGGCATCGGCATGGGCTTCGCCGTTGCCGCTGCCGTCGAAACGGGCAAGCCGGTGATCGCGGTGGAAGGCGACAGCGCCTTCGGTTTCTCGGGCATGGAAGTCGAGACGATCTGCCGCTACGACCTGCCCATCTGCGTCGTCGTGATGAACAACAACGGTGTCTACAAGGGCACCGACCAGAACCCGCGCGGCGGCGACATGGCCCCGACGCAGTTCGTGAAGGACGCGCGCTACGAAATGATGATGCAGGCCTTCGGCGGCGTGGGCGTGCGCGCCACCACGCCCGCCGAGCTCGCCAAGGCCATCGACGAAGCATTGACTTCGGGCAAGCCGACGCTCATCAACGCGATCATCGACGAAACTGCGGGGACCGAAAGCGGTCGCATCACGAGCCTGAACCCCGCGGCCGCCAAGAAAAAGTGAAAGGAAATAGAAATGGGTAAAGCACTCGACGGCGTGAAGATCCTGGACTTCACGCACGTTCAATCCGGTCCCACCTGCACGCAGCTTCTCGCCTGGTTCGGCGCGGACGTGATCAAGGTCGAGAAAGCCGGCGAAGGCGACGCCACGCGCGGCCAGCTGCGCGACATCGAAGGTGTCGATTCGCTCTACTTCACGATGCTCAACCACAACAAGCGGTCCATCACGATCAACACGAAGGACCCGAAGGGCAAGGAAGTGCTCGAGCGCCTCGTGAAGGAATGCGACGTGCTGGTCGAGAACTTCGCGCCCGGCGCGCTCGATCGCATGGGCTTCGGCTGGGAGCGAATCCAGCAGCTCAATCCGCGCATGATCATGGCGTCGGTCAAGGGCTTCGGCCCCGGCCCGTACGAAGACTGCAAGGTGTATGAGAACGTCGCGCAATGCGCGGGCGGTTCTGCGTCCACCACCGGCTTCGACGATGGCCCGCCGGTTGTCACGGGCGCGCAGATCGGCGACTCGGGCACGGGCCTGCACCTGGCGCTCGGCATCGTCACGGCGCTTTACCAGCGCAACACCTCGGGCCGCGGCCAGCGCGTGCTGGCCGCGATGCAGGATGGCGTGCTGAATCTCTGCCGCGTGAAGCTGCGCGACCAGCAGCGGCTCAAGGCCGGCCCGCTCCGGGAGTACACGCAGTTCGGCCAGGACA
>DATJJL010000356.1:0-4791 GCA_035492155.1 Ramlibacter sp.
TGCCTTGCGCGCGCCGTGCGGGCCGCAGGCGTTCTCGCCAGGATCGCGCTCATTGAGGCAGAAGAAGATGTGCCGCTCGTAATAGGACTTCGTCGCCTTGTCGGTCATGTTGCGATTCTATTTTGCGGGTCCGAGCGCGAAACGCGGACCAGCACATAGGCCAGCGTCACGTAAGGCCACAACCAGCCGAGCCACTGGGCCAATCCATTGAAGCGGATGAAGCGCCCCTGCTCCCAAGTCTGCAACGTGTGCGTGAAATAGGCGCTCGCCGGCGCCTGGTTGAGCAAGCTCAGGTTCAACATGAGCGCGAGCAGCAGTAAGGACGCGCACGCTCGCCTCGTCACCGGCAAAACCGCCGCCGCCAGCACCGCTGTCCCCCCGAGGCCGACCTGCACAGGCAAGCTGATCCAGGCCCACGCATGCGATGGTCCCCAGCTGAGTGCCGCCGAAAGCGCCGTGACACCGATGCCCGCCGTGATCACACCCGCCGCGAAAATCGCGCGCTGGCCCATCGAACGCATGACTGAATAGCCCAAGAGGCACGGAATGATCGCGCCCAATGCCACGCAGATCGCTTCGACGCCCGGCACCAGCGGCTGCAGCTCGACATCGCGCACAGGCAGCCAATCGAGGAACGGCGTGTCGGCGAGCCAATCCCCCAGCGCGGCTTCGAGTCTCTCGAGCACCTGCCCGAGGCCGAACGGCACAGATGCCGGGAACAGCAATGCGAACGGCCACAGCGCGAGCAGCACGATCGCCCCGCGCGCATCGTCGACGAACCAGCGCACGCGCACGCGGCTCCATCGAGCGATCGCACCGGCCTTTTCCAGTCCTGCTGCGGCCAGTGCGCCGGCGCAAGCTCCCGCGGCGTTGAGCGCGAAATCGATGTTCGACGCCACGCGGGACGGCAAGTAGCTTTGCACCGATTCCATGCAGAACGACAACAGAGCCGACGAAACGGCCGCCACGGCGACTGCTGCGAACACACTGCCGGGAGCAAAACGCGGACTGCCCCGTCGCAGAAATCCGAGCGCCAGCAAAAAGCCCAGCGGCATGTAGCCCACGAAGTTCGATACGAAGTCGAACCACGTCCAGTACTTGGGCCAGGGACTCTCGATCCAGGCCCAGAAGGCGATTCCCTGGTCGTGCCAACCCGAGAACGGGTACAGGCTGGCATAAACGATCAGGGCGACATAAGCCTGCGAGAGCGGCCACGCGGCGGTTTTGCGCATCGCGCGACGATCAGAAAGGCTTCACCACGACGAGGATCACCGCGCCGAGCAGGAGCAGCGTGGGCACCTCGTTGAAACAGCGGAACCACACGTGGCTGCGCGTGGATGTCCCGGCTTCGAATTCGCGCAGCAGGCGCGCGCAGAAGAAGTGATAGATGACCAGCAGCACGACGATGGCGAGCTTCGCGTGCATCCAGCCGCTGCCTTTGCCGATGCCGTAGCCCAGCCAAAGCCACGTGCCGAAAGCCAAAGCCAGTACGGCAAGGCCCGTCATGAAGCGCAGCAGCTTGCGTGACATCACGAGAAGGCGGCTTCGCTCGGCATCTGACCCGGCGGGCACCATCGCGAGGTTCACGTAGATGCGAGGCAAATAGAAAAGCCCCGCGAACCAGCTCGCAACGAAGAAAATGTGAAGCGCCTTGATCCAGAGCCAGAGCATGTCTGGAGTGTAGCGAGGCAAAAAAAAGCCCCGGACAAATGCCGGGGCGTCCAAGCCTTTTTGCTGTCACACATTAAGGCACCCGCTCAGGGAGGAAAAGCGGGGAGCGGCGAACCGCCCAGCCGTAATTTAACAAAGCCCCCTTCCCCTTTCAAGCCGAAACTGGGCTTGCTGCGCCCCATCATGCATTGAGATGATGCGTTTGCCGCATGGCAAGTGCCCCCGATGGGTCTTGGAGCACAATTTCGCGATGACCCTCCATGCCCCGTATCCCCAAGGCCGGCCCCGGCGTCTGCGTCGCGATGACTTCACCCGCAACCTTGTGCGCGAGAACGTCCTCACGCCGCACGACCTCATCTACCCCGTGTTCGTGCTGGACGGGAAAGGGCAGCGGCAACCGGTCGCGTCGATGCCCGGCGTGCAGAGGCTGTCACTGGACCTTCTCTTGCCCGTTGCCGAACAGTGCGTGTCGCTCGGGATCCCGGTGATGGCCCTGTTCCCTGTGATCGCGCCCGATTTGAAGACGCCGGACGGCAAGGAAGCATTGAATGCCAACGGCCTGGTGCCGCGCGTCGTGCGCGAACTGAAGTCGCGGTTTCCGCAACTCGGCGTGATGACCGATGTCGCGCTGGACCCTTTCACAAGCCATGGGCAGGACGGCTTGCTCGACGAGACGGGATACATCATTAACGACGAAACCGTCGGCGTGCTGGTGCAGCAGGCACTCACTCAGGCGGACGCGGGCGTGGACATCGTCGCGCCGTCGGACATGATGGACGGGCGCGTCGGCGCCATCCGCCGCGCCCTCGAGGAGCGCGGGCACATCCACACGCGGATCATGGCGTACAGCGCCAAGTACGCCAGCGCCTTCTACGGGCCCTTCCGAGACGCTGTCGGCTCCGCATCGAACCTCGGTAAAAGCAATAAAAAGGTGTACCAGATGGACGCCGGAAACAGCGACGAAGCGCTGCGTGAAGTCGCCATGGACATCGCCGAGGGCGCCGACATGGTGATGGTCAAACCCGGCATGCCCTATCTCGATATCGTCCGCCGCGTGAAGGACGAATTCCGCATGCCTACCTTCGTATATCAGGTGAGCGGCGAATACGCGATGCTGAAGGCCGCCGCGCAGAACGGCTGGCTCGACGGCGACGCGGTGATGATGGAAAGCCTGCTCGGATTCAAGCGCGCCGGCGCCGACGGCATCCTCACCTATTTCGCGATCGACGCCGCGAAACAGCTTCGCCGCTGATCGCATGCACATCGTCGAGTTCACGAGCGGCACGCTTCGTTTCCTCGACCGCCTGCCGGCGCATGCGCCCGCCAGCGGGTTCGTGTGGATCTATCTCGAACGCGAAAATCTCCATGCCGAGGCGGCCACGCTGCAAAAGGCGGCGCAGCATCTGGGCGGCTCGCCGATCCTCGATGTGCACATGGCGGACCTCGATAATCCGCTGCATCCGTCGGGATACGACTACACGTCGATCTACGACCTCGTCGTATTTCGCCGCCTTGCATCCGATGCCGAAGTGCGGGCGGAAACAGCTGCCACGCCCCTTCCGCAGGGCGAGCTGAAAACCTTCGCGACGATCCGATCGCGCGCGGTGGGTTTCGTCGCGTTCGATCGTCTGCTGGTGACGGTGCACCCGGCCGGCTGCTACACCGCCGAGACTTTCATCAAGCGATTCCTGGGCGACGCGGTGCAGGCCGATGGCTTGAGCGCCGCGGCACGCAACCGCCTGCCGGCAAGCCCCGCCGATTTGATGCTGCGGATGATCAACGTGATGGTCGACAGCTATCTCGAGCTGCGCAAACAGCTCAATGCGGAGCTCGACGTCTGGCAGCGGCAACTCCTGGCGCCGGGTTCGCGAAGCACGGACTGGCGCGCCTACCTTACGGCGCGCACTGCGTTGCACACGCTCGAGGATCTTTCGGAGGGACAGCACGACGCCATGCAGGAATGGCTGGACACTCTGCGCGAACAGGCGCCTGCGGGCATGCACCAGGCGGAGCGCGACGGCCTGCTCGCGCGGGCACGGGACGTGATCGAGCACATCCAGCGCGTGCTGCTGCACGTACGGCGAATGGAAGAAGGCGCGGAGATGACCATCCAGATGCACTTTTCGGCACTGTCGCATCGCACGAACGAAATCATGCGCGTGCTCACCGCGCTCACGGCTGTGTTCCTGCCTCTGAACTTCATCACCGGCTTTTTCGGGATGAATTTCGAGTACCTGCCGTTGATCCATTCCGACAAGGCCATGTGGGTGATGCTGGGCATCATGGTGCTTACGCTCGTGGCAGTCGTCATGATCTTCTGGCGAAAACGCTACCTCGACCGCACCGGGCGATGAAGGGAGAAGTGGCATGACGAAAAAGCGCAACCACGCGCCGCAGCGTGAACCCCTGGTCAACTACCGCAAGTCGACCACCGGCGACGACGTGACGCGCGAGAACGTCGAGGCGATGCGCCGGCTCGAGGAAGCACAAGAGCGGCGGCGCACGCCGGCGGACCGCGTCGCCGCGGGCATCGCGCGCTTTTGCGGAAGCATGGTGTTCGTGTGGATCCACGTCGCCTTGTTCGCGGGCTGGATCGGCTACAACACGGTGCCGTGGTTCCGCGCGTTCGATCCTTACCCGTTCACGTTCCTCACGCTGGTCGTGTCGCTCGAGGCGATCTTCCTGTCCACCTTCATCCTCATCAGCCAGAACTACGACATGCGGATCAGCGAGCGGCGCAACCAGCTCGACCTGCAGATCAACCTGCTGTCGGAACAGGAGAACACGAAGATGCTGCAGGTGCTGGAGCTCATTGCGAAGAAAGTCGGCGCGCATGTCGACGAAGACCCGCAGATCCGCGCACTCGCGGAAGCGACGCACCCCGACTCGCTGGTGCGGCAGATCGACGACGTCTATCGATCGAGCCCCACGACGCCGAAGAGCTGAGCCCGCCTCAGCCGACGTGCTTCGCGAAGAAAGCGAGCGAGCGCTCGAGTGCAACCGAAGCCGGTTCGGCTTTGTACGAGCCGCGCTGGTCGCAATTGAAGCCGTGCCCCGCCGCATACACATGCACGACGACTTCCGGATGCTTCCGCTCGAACGCATGCACCGTATCCATGG
>DATJJL010000357.1:0-5767 GCA_035492155.1 Ramlibacter sp.
GAAGCGGCGTGAAGGCGAAGCGGCCGATGCCCATCGCCACGGCGAGCGACAGGATGCCTGCAACGGTGATCGAAAGCGGCGATGCTTGCCGCGGATGCCGTGTGTCCTCGTTGGCCATGGGGGGCGATTGTCGCCCCGGCCCGCTCAGTTCACGCGCACGAGCGTCAAAGGCCTTTCCTGCTTGAGCACGACCGCCGTGCCGTCCTCGAGCGTGCGCATGCGCGGGCCGCCGACGATGTCGTAGCGGGGCATGACGCGGTCCTCCATCTCCCATGGCCACGGATAGCCCGCATAAGCGCCGTCGACCCTCGCTTCTTGCACCAGGTCCTTGTTGATCGCGTCGAGCTGCGCTTGGGTCGCGAGCTGGGCATCGACATGCGCCGCGTAAGTCCGATTGACGTGCCATGCTGCCGACTTCGCCATCTCCTCAACGAGCCCTGCGCTGCGAGGCTGCAGCATGCCGTAGCCCACAGTGACGCCGGTGGAGGTCACGAACGCTATCACCCTGCGCGCCGCCTCGCCTTCCGTCACGGTTCCACCGGAAGCCAGAACCGCCGCCTCGATCCCATAGCTCGCGCCCAGCCCGAGCGCCGTGAACACCATGACCGGAATGCCCAGCCCGGCGCCCGCGGTGGCGCCCGCGAACAACACGGAGCCGGCGTAAAGCGCGGGATCCCTGGCGCAATCCCCATCGGTCGGCGGCTGGATGTTCGGCGCCATGGCGGCCTTGATCGTGAACCACACGGCGCCCGTGTCGCGCTGGAAGACCTGGCCCGGCTGCACGACGCCGTAATAAAGGCAACCCACCTGCTCCAGCGTCACGAGCACCGGGTAATCCGTCTTGTTCACGATCTGGAAGCCCGGCGAAACACCGGGCGGCGGGTTTTGCCAAGCGGCGAGGAGCTGACCTGGCCATTGGCTCTGTGCGCTCACGACCCGAAGTTGGTCACTCGGGATGTACGTGGAGTCGGACGCACCGTTCTTGTAGAGCTGGACCAGGTTGTGGTCCATCCAGAAGTGATACACATCGCCCGGCGAAGAATCGGGGCGCAGCTGGATGTAGTCGAGCGCGCGCCCTGTTTCGGTCCAGGTCACACTGCCCGATCGGCCGGGCAGGTCGAGTTGCCACTTGCCGGGGCGAATCTGGGTGAAGTGCATCAGCTGGTTGCGGGCGTTCAGCATGTGCTGGCCCGTCACCGGCGAGACGAGATTCGCCGACATGCTCACCGTGAAGCTGCCCACATCGAAACCGTTGACGGCGCGGACGTCGTCAAGCTGGCAGGTGAATCCGGAAAGCCCGGGCACGCTGCAGGTCCTGCTGTAGATGTCGATGTTGAAATAGCCGGCGGTCGTGCCGTCGGCGGAGCGCGGGATAAACAGGCCCGCCCCATTGGGAATGACAGCGCGCAGCGGCAAGTCGTATTTGACGGCGCCCGGCGCTGCGGAAAACCCCGGAATCGCAGGCGTGTACAGACCCCGGAACGCGGAGACCTTCCACACATTGGGAACGCCGCCGACGATTTCCTTGTAGATCACGACATCGGCGGCGCCGTCGGGCTTCGGGGCGCCTGGGAACATCGGCTGGACGTTGGGCGGCGTTGTGGGGATGAGCCTGAAGCGGACATACGCCGCCGTGAACGCGGATGCGCGTGCCGCCGCAGTGATCGGTGCCGGCGCCGTGGTGCCGTTCAAGTCCGGGAAGATCGCTTTCCTGGCGAAGTCGATGAGATACGACTTCGTCTTGTCCGCTGTCTGAAGCTGGATGGATGTTTCGTTGCGCTGCAGCTCCCGGTACTTGACCGCGCCGTCCGTCCACGTGTTGTATTCGCCCTGCTCGAAGAGATTCAGCGCGCCGGCCCGCACGCCCTGTGCGTTCAAGGCCGTGACCTCTTGCGCGTGGGACAGCAGTGGGACAGCGGCGAAAAGGCAGAGAAGAAGATTGGCGCGCATAGGGACCTTTCATCGATGACCGAGTGAATCGGCCATGCACTGAGTAACAGCGCCGGAAAATTCGTTCCAGTCAGCCGAGCAGTGAGCGCACTTGCTGCGGTGCGATATCCATCAGGCAGCGCGTGTGCCCCAATGGGCATTCGCGCTGGAAGCAAGGCGCACAGTCGAGCGGTGGCTGGTAGGCCGGGTCGTCGCGCAGCCACACCACCTTCGCGCGATCGTTCAGCGGCGGCGTGTGCTCGGGGCTGGAGGAGCCGAACAGGGCGACTTGCGGGGTGCCGAACGCGGCGGCCACATGCATCAGGCCCGAGTCGTTGCTTATCACCGCGCAAGCTGCCGCAATCAGTGCGAATGCATCGAGCAGCGATGTGCGGCCTGCCAAATTGATGCATCGGCCTTCGCCCGCTTCTTGCGCGATCTCGTCGCACAAAGGTGCTTCCTTTGCGGAGCCGAGAAGGACGACGGGCGCGTCCAATAGCTTCGCGAGCTGGGCAAAGTGAATCGCGGGCCAGCGCTTTGCCGGGCCGAACTCCGCGCCGGGCGCGAAGACGTAATAGCCGCCTGCGGACAGCCGCGCTTGTTGCAGCGCAGCGGCGATCCTGTCCTGTGCGAGTGTCAACCGCGGCTTGTCCGCTTCGACGCCCTGTTCACCAGAAAGCGCCGAATAGAAAGCCACCATCGGCGGCTTGCCTTTCGGATTCTTCAAGCGATGCGTGAGCAAACCCACACGCGCCTCACCGAGATAACCGACTCGCTTCGGAATGCTCGCGAGAAACGGCAGCAATGCGCTCTTGAGCGAATTCGGAAGGATGTACGCGACGTCGAAGCGGCTTTCGACTTCTTTCGCAATGCGCCTTCGCTCGCGCCACTGCAGGCCGCCATGCTGGAAAGGAAACTCGATGACTTCATCGACCTGCGGCATCGCGCGATACACCGGCGCGACCCAAGGCAAGGCCCCGACGGCGATGCGCTCGCCGCGTGCATGCAGGCGCCGCAAGAGCGGCTCGGTCATCACCGCATCGCCTATCCATTGCGGGGCAATGACCAGCGAGCGGGTCATGCGCGAGCTTTCAGTGCCCGCCGCCCCAATGCTCGCCGGCCTTCAGCTTGTAGACCGTGCCGCAATAAGCGCACTTGGCCTCCCCCGTGCGTGCTACGTCGAGGTAGATGCGCGGATGGTTGTTCCACAGCTTCATGCCGGCCGTCGGGCTGGGGCAGAACACGCCGCCATTGGCGTTCAAATCCTTGGCGCAGAGTTCGACGACGGCATCCTTGCGAACGGTGTTGTCCATGTTGTCGCTCAAACCTTGGCCAGCCAGTGGGCGTACTTGGGATTGCGGCCGTTCACGATATCGAAGAAGGCCGACTGGATTTTTTCGGTGACAGGCCCGCGCGAGCCGGCGCCGATCTGCACGCGATCGAGTTCGCGGATCGGCGTCACTTCGGCGGCCGTGCCGGTGAAGAACGCTTCGTCGCTGATGTAGACCTCGTCGCGCGTGATGCGCTTTTGCACGATCTCGACGCCCATGTCCTTGGCGATGTGGAACACGGTGTTGCGCGTGATGCCGTTCAGCGCACCGGCGGAAAGATCGGGCGTGTAGATCACGCCGTCTTTCACCAAAAAGATGTTTTCGCCCGCGCCTTCGGAAACGAAGCCCGACGAATCGAGCAGCAGCGCCTCGTCGTAGCCGTCGTCCAGCGCTTCCATGTTGGCGAGGATGGAATTGGAATAGTTCGACACCGCCTTGGCCTGCGTCATCGTGATGTTCACGTGGTGGCGCGTGTAGCTGGAAGTCTTCACGCGGATGCCGCGCTTCAAACCTTCTTCGCCGAGGTACGCGCCCCAGGCCCAGGCCGCGACCATCAGGTGGATCTGGTTGCCCTTGGGCGAGACGCCCAGCTTTTGCGAGCCGATCCATGTGAGCGGACGGATGTAGCAGCTCTCGAGCTTGTTCGCGCGCACCACCGCCTTCTGAGCCTCGTTGACCTGCTCCTTCGAGAAGGGCAGTTGCATGCGCAGGATTTTCGCGCTGTTGAAAAGGCGATCGGTGTGGTCCTGCAGGCGGAAGATCGCGGTGCCGTTCACGGTGTTGTACGCACGCACGCCCTCGAATGCGCCGCAGCCGTAGTGCAGCGTGTGGGTGAGCACGTGGATCTTGGCATTGCGCCAATCCACCATCTCGCCATCCATCCAGATCTTGCCGTCCCGGTCGGCCATCGACGGTAGTGCGCTCATGCTGAAATCCTTGGGGTTCGAGTCGAACTGACGATTTTACGGCCGCTCGAGCGACCACTTCACCAGCTTGCCGCGCGAGAACTCGCAGGTGACGCTGGAGCCGCCGTCGTCCGTCCAGCGAAAAAATTCCGGGTCCGCGCCTTCTGCGGACAGCGGCTCGCCGATCGAGCGTGTCATCGCCATCACGTGCAGCAGGTTCACGCCCTTCCTCAGCTTGGCGTTGAGCATCACGGCGCTGCCCACACGGCCTTTGGGGCTGCGGGCTGCACGGTTGAGCACGCCCATCATCTTGCTGAATTGCACGAGCACGATCATCACGATCGCGCCGACGGCGAAAGCCACGCCCGGCCAAGCAGCCTCGTACCAGCCCGCAAAAATCAGGGCCAGAGCCGCGAGGCCGACAAGAATTTTGCGGATATCCATCTACTGCAATGCTCGCACGATTTCCATGGCTTCCTCGATGCGCTCGACAGGGTGGATTGCGAGGCCCTCGATGTCGCGCGCGCCCTTCTTCGGCGCGTTCGCCTTGGGCACGACAGCGACCGAAAAGCCGAGCTTCGCTGCTTCGCGCAGGCGCTCTTGCCCGCGCGGCGCGGGGCGCACCTCGCCCGCAAGGCCCACTTCGCCGAAAGCGATGAAGCCGCGCGGCAACGGCCGGCCGCGCAGGCTCGACGTGATCGCGAGCATCACGGCCAGGTCGGCCGCGGGCTCGCTGATGCGCACGCCTCCCACGGCGTTGACGAACACGTCTTGATCGAGACAGGCGACGCCCGCATGGCGATGCAGCACCGCGAGCAACATCGCGAGTCGATCGCGATCGAGACCCACCGACAGGCGCCGTGGACTGGGGCCCCCGTTGTCGACGAGCGCCTGCACTTCGACCAGCATCGGCCGCGTGCCTTCGAGCGTGACGAGCACGCAGCTGCCGGGCACAGGCTCGGCATGTTGCGACAGGAAGATCGCGCTCGGGTTCGCGACGCCTTTCAATCCCTTCTCGGTCATCGCGAAAACCCCGATCTCGTTGACCGCGCCGAAGCGGTTCTTGATCGCGCGCACGAGCCGGAAGCTCGAATGCGTATCGCCTTCGAAGTACAGCACCGTGTCGACCATGTGCTCGAGCACGCGAGGGCCCGCAAGCGCGCCTTCCTTCGTCACGTGGCCCACCAGCACGACGGCCGTGCCGCTGGCCTTCGCCGCGCGCGTGAGGTGCGCTGCGCACTCGCGCACCTGCGCGACCGAGCCCGGCGCGGACGTGAGCTGCTCCGAATACACCGTCTGGATCGAATCGATGACGGCGATCGCGGGCTGTATCGCACCGATGGTCGCGAGAATCTTTTCGAGCTGGATTTCCGCGAGCACCTTCACCTGCGAGTTATCGAGGCCGAGGCGTCGCGATCGCAATGCGACTTGCGCGCCGCTTTCTTCGCCGGTGACATAAAGCGTGGCCACCTGCGCGCGCTGCAAGCCATCGAGCGCCTGCAACAGCAGCGTCGACTTGCCGATGCCCGGATCGCCACCGATCAGCACCACGCCGCCTTCGACGATGCCGCCGCCCAGCACGCGGTCCAGCTCGCCGATGCC
>DATJJL010000358.1:0-5828 GCA_035492155.1 Ramlibacter sp.
ACGACGAGCGCCGCGAACCAGTGCCTCTACTGCGTGGTGGCACACGGCGCGATCCTGCGCATCTACGAGAAGAAGCCGCTCGTGGCCGACCAGGTGGCGGTGAACTATCGCAAGGCCGACATCCCGCCGCGCCAGAAAGCGATGCTCGACTTCGCAATGAAGGTGTGCCTGCGCTCGCACGAGATCAACGACGATGACTTCCCGCCCTTGCACGCGCACGGCTTCACCGACGAAGACATCTGGGACATCGCGGCGATCACGGCCTTCTTCGGCTTGTCGAATCGCATCGCGAGCTTTTCGAACATGATGCCGAACCCCGAGTTCTATTTGATGGGGCGCGTTCCAAAACAGAAAACCTAGAACATCCGAACGCAGAGAGCGCAGAGGATTCGCAGAGGGCGCAAAGCATCTTCAGGAATAACTCTGCGTCCTCTGCGCCAACTCCGCGCCCTCTGCGTTCGGCAGTCCGATTTCTAGATCCCGAACCCATCGTCCGCCGCAATCACCGCCCCATTGATGAAATGGCTCTGCGCGCTCGCCAGCAGCACGATCAGCGCGTCCAGATCCTCGGGTGAGCCCAGCCGCTTGCGCGGCAGCATATCGATCAGCTTCTGCCCTTGCGGCGTTTCCCAGTGCCGGTGGTTGATCTCGGTGTTGATGTAGCCGGGGCAGATGGCGTTGACGTTGATCTCGAAACGGCCCCACTCCAGCGCGAGCGCTTTCGTCATGTGCACCACCGCCGCCTTGCTCATCGCGTAGACGCCGATCTGCGGCAATGCACGCAGGCCCGCCATCGATGCGACGTTGATGATTCGGCCACCCGTGTACGTGCCCGGCGCCGCGCCCTTGGCACGCGCGAGCATGCGCTTGCCGACTTCCTGCGCGACGAAGAAGGCGCCCTTCACGTTGGTGTCGAAGACGTAGTCGAAATCCTCTTCGCTCACGTCCTGGATACGCTGCGTGGTGCTGACGCCCGAGTTGTTCACGAGGATGTCGATGGAGCCGACTTCCGTCTCCGCGTGCGCGACGGCGGCGCGGATGCTGTCCATGTCGGTGACGTCCATCGCGACGACGTGCGCGTCGCCGCCCTCGCCTTCGATTTGAGCGCGCAGGTCCTTCAATTTCTCGACGCGACGCGCGGCGAGCACGACGGCCGCGCCCGAGCGGGCGAGAGTGCGCGCGAATTGCGCGCCGAGGCCGCTGGAGGCACCCGTCACCAAGGCGACGCGTCCTGAAAGGTCGATGCTGTAGCTCACGAGGGTCTCCTGCCTAAAATGTCTATCGCTTCAAAACCATTATCACGCGACGACAAGGGGCACGCACACATGACGCACGACGAAATCCTGGCGCAATTCGGTCCCCGCGAAGCAATGGAGTACGACGTCGTCATCGTCGGCGGCGGCCCCGCCGGGCTTTCGACTGCCATTCGCCTCAAGCAGCTCGCTGCGGAAAAAGGCACTGACGTTTCGGTCGTCGTGCTCGAAAAAGGCTCCGAGCCCGGCGCGCACATCCTCGCAGGCACCGTGATGGATCCGCGAGCGATCACCGAGCTCATCCCCGACTGGAAGGAAAAAGGCGCGCCGCTGAACCAGCCCGTCACCGACGACGCGATGGTCTTTCTCTTCGAGGGCGACCGCTCGATGCGCGTGCCGAACTTTGCACTGCCGAAGATCTTCCACAACCGCGGCAATTACATCGTGAGCCTGGGCAATGTGGTGCGCTGGCTGGCGCAACAGGCCGAAGCGCTCGGTGTCGAAATCTTCCCGGGCTTTCCTGCAGCGGAAATCCTGTACGACGACAAGGGCGCCGTCAAAGGTGTCGCAACCGGCAACATGGGTGTGGGCAAGAACGGCGAGCCCACCGACAGCTTCCAGCTCGGCATGGAGCTGCATGCGAAGTACACGATCTTTGCGGAAGGCTGCCGCGGACATCTGGGCCGCCAGCTCATCGACAAGTTCAAGCTCGCCGACGGGCGCGATCCCCAGGCCTACGGCATCGGCGTGAAGGAGCTGTGGGAAGTCACCGATGCGCGCTACGAGCCGGGGCTGGTGCTGCACACCGCGGGCTGGCCTCTGCAAAACGACACCTACGGCGGCGCTTTCCTCTATCACATGGAGAACAATCTCGTCGCGCTGGGCTTCATCACGGGCCTCGATTACCAGAACCCGTACCTGTCGCCCTTCGAGGAGATGCAGCGCTGGAAAACCCATCGCAACATTCGCTGGTACCTTGAAGGCGGCAAGCGCGTCGCGTATGGCGCGCGTGCGATCACCGCGGGCGGCATCCTGTCGTTGCCGAAGCAGATCTTCCCTGGCGGTGCGATGGTCGGCGACGACGCCGGTTATCTGAACGCAGCGCGCATCAAGGGAAGCCACGCGGCGATCAAGAGCGGCATGCTCGCCGCCGACGCAGCGTACGCGGCCGTGACGTCCGGCCGCCAGCATGATGAACTCACGGCGTACCCCGAAGCTTTCGAGCGTTCGTGGCTCTACGACGAACTCAATCGCTCGCGCAACTTCAAGGCGTGGTTCAAGAAAGGCCTGTGGCCCGCAACTCTCATGAATGGAATCGAGCAGAAGGTGTTCGGCGGCAAGGTGCCGTGGACGCTGCATCGCGACAAGCCCGATTACGCGAGCCTGAGGCCCGCCGCCGAGTGCAAGCCCATCGCGTACCCCAAGCCCGACGGCAAGCTCACCTTCGATCGCTTGTCGTCCGTTTTCATCTCGAACACGAACCACGCAGAAGACCAGCCGCCTCACCTGACGCTGCGCGATGCATCGGTGCCGGTCGACGTGAACCTCTCGAAGTACGCCGGGCCCGAGAGCCGCTACTGCCCTGCGGGCGTGTACGAATTCGTCGAAGCGGAAGGCGGCGGCGGCCAGCGCCTGCAGATCAACGCGCAGAACTGCGTGCACTGCAAGACCTGCGACATCAAGGACCCGACGCAGAACATCGTGTGGGTCACGCCCGAGGGCGGCGGCGGACCGAACTACGTGAACATGTAGAGCGATGGCAGCTGCCCGCATCTACCAAGGCAAGTGGGTGTTGGTCAAGCTGCCGCTGGCGCTGCTCGCGCTGGCTGCGATGGCGTGGTTGTGGATGGCGTATTTCCCGCTTCCGCCGTCGCAGCTGAACATAGGCACCGGCCTGCCCGAAGGCGTGTACCACGAGTACGGCCGCCGCTATTCCGAAATCTTCGCGCAGCACGGCGTCGCGCTGGGCGTTGCGTCGTCCGACGGTTCGCAGACGAACCTGCAGCGCCTGCGCGGCAAGGCCGAGCCGCGCGTGGACCTCGCTTTCGTGCAGGGCGGGATGGGCTTCGAACCCGGGGAGCGCCACAAGGGCGACCGCATCGAAACCATCGCGCGCGTGGGCAGCGAGCCGCTTTGGATCTTCGCGCGCTCGCCGCTCGATTCGCTCGAACAGCTGCGCGGACTGCGCGTATCGCTCGGGCCAAGGGGCAGCGGCACGCGCAAGCTTGCGCTGGCGCTGCTGCAACAGGAGCGGATGAGTGCGGCCGACATCGTCGATTCCGAAATCTCCGGCCCGCCCGCGGCGCAGGCGCTGCAGCAAGGCACACTCGATGTGCTCGTCATGGTGTCGGCCCCGCAATCGCCTGTCGTGCGCGAACTGCTCGGCGCGCCCGGCGTGGCGCTGGTGCAGCTCAAGCGAAGCAGTGCATTGACCGAGCGGCTGCCCTACCTGCAACTGCGGCTCTTGCCGCGCGGCGCGATCGACGCACGCCTTCCTCAACGCGATGTCGCGCTGCTCGTCACGACCACAAGCCTCGTCGCGCGCGCCGACCTTCATCCCGCGTTGCAGCGGCTTGCAGCCGAGGTCGCGCGCCAGGTGCATTCGGCGCCCGGCCCGTTCCAGCGCGCGGGCGATTTCCCGTCGCTGCGCCGCATCGAATTCCCGGCGTCGGCCGAAGCGCGGCGCACGCTGACGAGCGGCCGGCCGTGGCTGGAGGAGCATCTGCCGTTCTGGACCGCGCAGGTCGCGATGCGAGCGCTCGTCATCTGCCTGCCGATCGCGTTGATCGCCTGGTGGCTTGCGCATACGATCCCCGCGTACCTGCGCTGGCTGCTCGAAAGCCGCATCGCGCGCTGGTACGGCGAGCTGAAGTTCATCGAACACGACCTCGCCAAGGAATCGATGACGGGCATGGACCGCCTCAAGTCGCGGCAGCGCATCGAATCGATCGAGAACGCGATGCGCGATTTCCCGACACCGCCGGATCTCATGCCGCGCTGGTTCACGCTGCGCGAGCACGTCGAATTCGTTCGCGCGCGCCTTGCTCGCGCGAGAGGGCGCTAGATGCAGCTGTATCGCCGCCGCTGGGGCATGCTCTACCTGCCGGTCGTGGGGGCCGCTTCGCTGGCGATCGCCGCTGCCGCGCACTGGCTCTTCCCGTTGCCACCGCGCTCGGTCGTCGTTGCAGTCGGCGTGCCGCAGGGCAGCTACGACTCGCTCGCAGAACAGTATCGCGATGAGCTCGAACGCCGCGGCATCGCGATGGATGCCGAGGCCAGCGCGCCGGGCACAGCCCGCCCGCTGCAACGGCTCGCCGCGGCCGACGATCCCGCGCAAGCGGGTTTCGATTTCGGCCTGGTCGCGCAGCGCACGCCCGACTCACCGGTCCAGGCGCTGGCCGTCATCGGCAAGCAGCCTGTCTGGATGTTCACGCGCCAGACCAACGTCGCCACCATCGCGGGCCTGAAGAACATGCGCATCGCCGCAGGTGCGACAGGAAGCCCGACGCGCCGCGTCGCGGAGATGCTGCTCGCGCAATCTTTCCTGAAGCCCGGCGACGTGACATGGAGCGCGTCGACAGGAATGGCGGGCGCAACCGAGCTGCTCGACCAGCGCGCAGACGCCTTCATCACGGTGGCGAGCGGCGACGCTGCCGCGGTGCGCCTGCTCAGTCACGCCAGCGGCGTCGTCATGCTCGGCCTCGATCGCGCGGACGCCCTGGCTGCACGCGAGCCGCGTCTTTCGTCCTTCGTGCTGCCGCAAGGCGCGATCGAGCTGCGCGGCGACGTCCCGGCGCGCGACCTCACGATGCTCTACACCGGCACGCATCTGCTCGTGCGAAGCACCGCGCATCCCGCGTTGCAACGCGCGTTGCTCGACGCGGCGATGGAAATCCATGCCATGCCGACTTTCCTGCAGCGGCAGAACGAGTACCCGGATTTCCACACGGACTTCACCTTGTCGCCCATCGCGCAACGCTACGAGCACGGCGACCGGCCATGGCTCGAATCCGCGCTTCCCTACTGGTGGGCCCAGTTGGCCGAGCTCGTGCTCTATGCGGTCGTGCCGATCGCGCTGGTTGCGATGCTCGCGCTCGTGTGGATTCCGCGTCTATTCAGCTTGCGCGTGAATGCGGCGCTCGCGCGCTACTACGGCGAACTCAATTTCCTCGAACGCGATGTCGACGACGCGATCAGCGATCAACCGATACGCATCAAGCAACTGCTCGGCAAGCTCGACCAGATGGAAGTCGAGGTCGCGGCGCTCGACATCCCCGACCGATTCGCGGACCGCTGGTACACCCTCAGGCAGCACCTCGTGAACGTGCGCGAGCGTCTGCTGGCGACACGAGCGCGTTAGGAACGCGGCTACAATTCCAGCCGTCAGGAGAGAGCTGTGCGAGGTCAGCACAGCCGCCGAAGGCGCAGGCGAGAAGCCGAACGCTCAGGCACCCAGGACTGACACCGCAACAGCGCAAGCGTTGCGTCACCCGGCTGGAGAGAGGCTTCGCACAGAAGCCCACCGAAGGAGCAAGCCCGTCTTGACGGGTGAATCTCTCAGGTAAAGCGGACAGC
>DATJJL010000359.1:0-2645 GCA_035492155.1 Ramlibacter sp.
CATTTCCGCACGGACACAGCCGATCATGCGGATTACATCCTGCCGGCCACGACACAGCTCGAGCACTGGGACATCCATGCGGCGTACGGACACACCGACGTGCTGCTCAATCGGCCCGCGATCGCGCCACTGGGAGAAGCGCGGCCCAACACGCAGGTGTTTCGCGATCTCGCCAGGCGCATGGGCTTTCTCGATCCCTGCTTCGACGAAGACGATGCGGCGCTATGCGTGACTGCCTACGGCAAGAAGATCGATTTCGGCGAGCTCACCGAGAAGGGCTTCACCACGCTGCACCTTCCGGACGCGCCTTTCGCGGACGGCAATTTCCCGACGCCTTCGGGCAAGTGCGAATTTTTCAGCGAACGTGTCGCGAAGCTCGGCCTCGACGGTTTGCCGGACCACGTGGGGAACTACGAGCAGCCCGGCACGTCGGATCGTTATCCGCTTGCCATGATTTCGCCGCCGCATCGCAACTTCCTGAACTCGACCTTCGTCAACGTGCCCAGCCTGCGCGCGAGCGAAGGCGAGCCGGTGCTCGAGATTCACGCCGCTGACGCCGAGCCTCGCGGCATCGCGACAGGCGACGCGGTGCGCGTGTTCAACGACCGCGGCGAATACCTGTGCAAGGCGGAGATCTCCCAGCGGGCCCGGCCGGGCGTGGTCAATGGGCTCGGCGTGTGGTGGCGCAAGTTCGGCCTGGCGGGCACGAACGTCAACCAGCTCACCAGCCAGAACCTCACCGACATCGGTCGCGGGCCGGTGTTCTACGACTGCGTCGTCGAAGTCTCCAAGGCGTAACGGCGCGGCGTGACAGTCAAGCGGAAGATGACATGGGCGGCGCTCGCCATCGTTGCCGCGGCAACGGTGGCGCTTTGCGGCTGCTCCAACCTCGGCTATTACTGGCAGACGGCAACCGGCCATCTGCGCGTGCTCGGTGCTGCACGCCCCATCGACGACTGGCTCGTCGACGGCGCTGCGCCCGGCAAGCTGAAGGAGCGCCTCGAGCTCAGCAAGCGCATCCGCCAATTCGCGGTGACCGAGCTGAAGCTGCCGGACAACCCGAGCTACAGCCGCTACGCCGATATTCATCGCAGCGCCGTGGTGTGGAACGTCGTCGCGGCGCCGCGCTACTCGCTGGAGCTGAAGAAATCCTGCTTCCCCATCACGGGCTGCGTGGGTTATCGCGGCTACTTCGACGAGCACGAGGCGCGCGCCGAAGGCGAGCGGCTTAAAGAAGACGGCCTCGAAGTCAGCGTGTATCCGGTGCCCGCGTATTCGACGCTCGGCTGGATGAACTGGGCCGGCGGCGATCCGCTTTTGAATACATTCATCAACTACCCCGAGGGTGAACTGGCGCGCATCATCTTCCACGAGCTCGCGCACCAGGTCGTCTATGCGAAAGGCGATACGACCTTCAACGAATCGTTTGCGGTTTCCGTCGAGCGCATCGGCGGCGAGATGTGGCTGAACACGCATGCGTCCGCCGAGGCACGGCAGGAGTACGCGCAATACGACGCACGTCGCAACCAGTTTCGTGCGCTCACGCTCGCTGTGCGCACGAAGCTGCAGGACATCTACGAGCACACGACCGGCGACCAGCGCGAGCGCCTCAAGCAGCAGGCGATGCAGCAGTTCCGCGGCGACTACGCCAGGCTGAGGGCAAGCTGGCCCGGCGACCCGGCGCGCTATCGCGGCTACGACCGTTGGGTGGCCGAGGCCAACAACGCATCGTTCGGCGCGCAGGCCGCGTACGACGACTACGTCCCCGCTTTCGAGGCACTCTTCGTTCGCGAAGGACGCGATTTCGTCAAGTTCTATGATGCGGCGAAACAATTGGCCGACATGCCGAAGAAGCAGCGCCACGAAAAATTGAAGGAGATCGCCGGTGCCTGACATCCACATCACGCGGGAACACAAGCTGGGACTTGCGGCCGCGCGCAAGCTGGCGTTTCGCTGGGCCGAAGAGGCCGAGCAGCAGCTCGGGATGGAGTGCGCGTACGAAGAGGGCACGACGTCGGACCTCGTGACCTTCACTCGCGCGGGCGTGAACGGCGAACTCAAGGTGAGCAAGAGCCAGTTCGCGCTCGACGCGCGGCTGGGCGTCCTGCTCGGCGCGTTCCGCGAGAAGATCGAGACCGAGATCATCCGCAATCTGGACGAACTCCTTGCGCACGAAGATCCCCACAAGGCCTTCGACAAGGTCGCCAAAAAGCGGAAACGCTCGTGACCGGACCGCTCGCGGGCCTGAAGGTCCTGGAACTCGGGCAACTCATCGCCGGCCCGTTCGCCGCAAAGACGCTGGGCGATTTCGGCGCGGACGTGATCAAGGTCGAGCCGCCCGGCACGGGCGATCCGCTGCGTCACTGGCGCATGCTCAAGGACGGCACGTCGGTGTGGTGGCAAGTGCAGTCGCGCAACAAGCGTTCCATCGCGCTCGACCTGAAGAACTTCGAAGCGCAGGACATCGTGCGACGTCTCGCGCGCGAGAGCGACGTGCTGATCGAAAACTTCCGGCCCGGTGCGCTCGAGGGATGGGGCTTGGGGCCCGACAAGCTGCTCGAAGCGAATCCGCGCCTGGTCGTGCTGCGCATCAGCGGTTACGGGCAGACGGGGCCGTATCGCGATCGGCCCGGCTTCGGCGTTGT
>DATJJL010000360.1:0-8371 GCA_035492155.1 Ramlibacter sp.
GAACATCCCGCAGTCCACCAACGAGCCACGTCCGAGGCTGCGATCGATCGTGAACATGAGGCCGACGGGCGCATCGAAAAACTTGTAGTTGCGGTGATGCTGCGCGTGCATCTTGTCCTTCTCGCCTTTCGCGATGCCGAGCAGCCCGTACAGGCCCCAACCGTTTTCACGGCGGCGGTCGATGAAGGGCGAGATAAGTTTCTGCGGGTAGTAGTCGTATTCCTCCGAGTATTCGACTGCCAGTGCGGGGTTGAGGTAAATGGCGTCGTGCGCTGCACAGACCTTCTGCACGAGCGAATCACGGCTCGCGCCTTGCAGTACGTACACGTTCCAGGGCTGCGTGTTCGTGCCCGACGGCGCGCGACGAGCAACGCCCAGGATGTGCTGGATCTTTTCCCGCTCGACGGCTTTGTCGCCAAGGAATGCGCGCACGGAAAACCGTGTGCCGATGGCCGTGTCGACACTGGACGGATCGGACACGACGGCAGTCACGAATCTGCTTGTCATTGCAAATCCTCCAGTACGGATCGCAATTGGTCCGGCAGCGCTGCGGGCCTGCGGCTGGCGCGATCGACATAAACGTGCACGAAGTGCCCCTTTGCGGCCATGCGCTCCTCGCCCTTCACGAAGATGCCGACTTCGTAGCGCACGCTCGATCGGCCGATGTTCGCAACGCGCACGCCGGCCTCGATGCGCTGCGGGAATTCGACGGGCGTGAAGTAGTTGCACTGCGTCTCGACCACCAGTCCGATCACCGCACCGCGGTGGATGTCGAGCGCGCCGCGTTCGATGAGGTGCGCGTTCACCGCGCTGTCGAACCAGCTGTAGTACACGACGTTGTTGACGTGACCGTACACGTCGTTGTCTTCCCAGCGTGTGGTGATGTCTCGGAAAGCGCGGTAGCTGGCGCGCGGCTCGGGTTGGGGCTTTTGGCTCTCGCTCATCGCGAGCGATTCTGCCAGCGGGCCGCGTATTGCGTGGCGACGCGGAATGTGTTGACCTGCGCTTGCACCGTGTCCTCGAGTCTTTCGCCGTAGCCGCCGGCCATCGCGAATGCCAGCGGTACTTCGCGCTGCCATGCCCAGTCGAACACGCGGCGATCTCGTGCTTCAAGTCCGTCCCAGGTGAGCTTCAGCCGGCCGAGCCGATCGCCTTCGTGCGGATCTGCGCCGGCGAGGTAGATGACGAGCCCGGGATCGAACCGCGAATCGAGCACGTCCAACGCATGATCGAGCGCATCAAGATACTCGTCGTCCTCACAACCGTCAGGAAGATCGACGTCGAGGTCGCTCGCCTCTTTGCGAAAGGGGAAGTTCCTGCTGCCATGCATCGACAGCGTGAAGACCGAATCGTCGCCCTGGAAGATGCGCGCGGTGCCATTGCCTTGATGCACGTCCAGGTCGACGATTGCGATCTTCAGCGGGCGGGTTTGCGACCTCAGCCATTCGGCCTGCATGAGCCGCGCAGCCACAGCAGCATCGTTGAAGACGCAAAATCCGCCGCCCTTGTCGGCATATGCATGGTGAGTGCCACCGGCAATGTTCGCCGCCGTGCCTTGCGCCATCGCCGCGCGGCAGGCGCAGATGGTCGCGCCGACGGACCGGCGGGACCGCTCGACCATCTGAGGGCTCCATGGAAACCCGATTTCGCGCATGACCTTCGGATCGACCGAGCCCTCACTGATGGCGGCGATGTACGCGGGCGAATGCACGAGAGCGAGCTCGCCATCCGTCGCGGCAGGCGCCTGCGCAAGGCGAATCTGCGGAAGCTCGACCGCAAGCCGGTCGCGCAGCATCTGGTACTTGCCCATCGGGAATCGATGCCCGGGAGGCAGGGGCAGGACGAACTGCGTGGAGTAGTAGGCCTGCATGAAAGCATTGTGGCGGCACGGCTGGGCCCGGTATTCCTAGGTGAGCGCATCTAGTTTGGTGCGCTGCAGCAAAAAGGGCTTGCAATCTCGCCTCGCCCCCTTATACTTTGACCATGCTGCGCTGCAACATGAACCGGGCTTCCGGGGTTCAGGGCAGATATCGATCCACCTTCAAACCACATTGGAGAAATTGAATGCTGACCACTGAACAAATCCTGGCTTCGCAAAAGGCCAACATCGAGACCCTCTTCGGCCTGACCTCCAAGGCTTTCGAAGGCGTCGAAAAGCTCGTCGAGCTGAACATGACCGCCACCCGCGCCGCACTGGCCGAAGCCGCCGGTACGACGCAAGCCGCACTGAACGTCAAGGACGCGCAAGAGCTGGTGGCCCTGCAAGCTGCCCTGTTCCAGCCGCTGGCCGAGAAGAGCGCCGCTTACAGCCGTCACCTGTACGACATCGCCTCCGGCACGAGCGCCGAGTTCGCGAAGACCTTCGAGTCGCAAGCGACCGACGCACAGAAGAAGTTCATGGCCCTCATCGACAATGCGTCGAAGAACGCCCCGGCCGGCAGCGAGACCGCCGTCGCCGTCTTCAAGAGCGCTGTCGCCGCCGGCAACAATGCGCTGGAATCGGTCCAGAAGGCCGTGAAGCAGGCTTCCGAAGTCGCTGAAGCGAACTTCAACGCCGTCGCGCAGCAGGCCGTGAACGCCACCAAGGCGACCACGACCACCTCGCGCAAGCGTGCCTAAGACTCAAGGCTGAGTCCAAACCCTCAACGAACACGGGACATCTGTCCGATACTCAGGTTGTCTCCTCGGGTCCTTTCGACACCCTCATCGGGTTCAGGGATCCCTTAAGCCCGGTGCTCGCACCGGGCTTTTTTTATGCATCCCGGCGTCACGCGATAATGTGACGTTGACGTAAACGTCAATTCCTCAGGAGAACACATGGACATCAGCGGCAAGGTTTTCATCGTTACAGGCGGCGCTTCGGGCTTGGGCGAAGGCACGGCGCGCATGCTCGCGGCGAGCGGCGGCAAGGTTGTGATTGCGGACATGCAGGCCGAAAAGGGCGAAGCAGTCGCCAAGGAGATCGGCGGCGCATTCGTGAAGTGCGACGTGAGCAACGACGAGGACGGCAAAGCCGTGGTTGCGAAGGCCGTCTCGATGGGCAAACTGATGGGCCTCGTCAACTGCGCCGGCATCGCGCCGGCCGAAAAGACAGTAGGCAAGAACGGCGCCCACAGCCTCGCGGTCTACACCAAGACAATCATGGTGAACCTCGTCGGTTCGTTCAACATGATCCGCCTCGCCGCCGAAGCGATGAGCAAAAACGAGCCGGAGAAAACCGGCGAGCGCGGCTGCATGATCTCGACCGCGTCCGTCGCTGCCTATGACGGCCAGATCGGCCAGGCGGCGTATAGCGCGTCCAAGGGTGGTGTGGTCGGCATGACGTTGCCCATCGCGCGCGATCTGGCCCGCAGCGGCATCCGCAACATGACCATTGCCCCGGGCATCTTCGGCACGCCCATGCTCTTCGGCATGCCGAAGGAAGTACAGGATGCGCTTGCGGCGAGCGTGCCCTTCCCGTCGCGCCTGGGCACGCCGGAGGACTACGCGAAACTCGCGAAGCACATCTTCGAGAACGACATGCTCAACGGAGAAGTGATTCGCCTGGACGGTGCGATCCGCCTCGCTCCGCGTTGAGCTTCACCCGCCGGTCGCCCTGAACGGGTTCGCGACATCGGGCTGCTGCGGCAGCCCGATTCGTTCGTACTCCGAAATCACCTGCGCACCCAGCAGCAACAACGTCGCCCCGATCTCGAGGCTGAACAGCACGATGATCGCCGTCGTGAGTGAGCCGTAGACGACGCTCACCTGAGACAAGGTGTTGAAGTACCACACCAGCACGTGCCGCGTGATTTCCCAGAGCAGCGCGGCCGTGGCCCCGCCAATGAATGCGTGCCTCCACGAGAGCCGTCCCACGGGCATGACCATGTAGACCGAACTGAGCACGAAGATTTCGCCGACCAGCCCGAGCAAATACAGCAGCACGCCCGAAACGCCCTTCAGCGACCAATCGTGGCCGAAGAGCTCGACACTTTCCTGCCCGATCGCCTGCAGGCTGCCCGACACCAGCGTCACGATCAACGTACCGACACCGAGGCACAGGATGTAGACGTACGGCAGCACTGCGGAGACGATGTAGCGCCGCTTCTTCGCGAGGATGCGGTGCAGGAAGATCACCGACATCGCGTTCTCGAGCACTGTGAACGCGAGCGAACTGAAGAACAGCATCGTCACCAGCAGCAACCAGCCAACGACATCACGGTTCGCCAGGAAGTCGCGCAACTCGCCCACGATCGCTTTCGACTGCCCGGGGACCAGCCATTCGAGATAGCGGCCGAGGGTGGCAAGCAGCAATCCCTGGTCCACCACATGCGACAACGCGATGACAACAAGGATCAATAGCGGCACGACCGACAGCAGCGCGTAGTACGCCACCGCGCCCGCGAGCAGAAGCCCCTGGTTCTTCTTGAACTGCTTCAGCACGCTCCACGCGAAAGCGCCCGGGCTCGCAAGGACATGCATGATGCGCGGATCGAGCATCCGCACATTCTCACCGCTAGACGTCGATGGCGGTGGCTGATCCGGCCTTCTTGCGCAGCTCGAACTTCTGGATCTTGCCCGTGGAGGTCTTGGGCAATTCGCCGAAGACAACTGCCCGCGGCACCTTGAACCCCGCCAAGTGCTTGCGGCAATGAGCAACGATGTCCTGCGCCGTCGTCTGCGCACCGGGCTTCAGCTCGATGAACGCGCACGGCGTCTCGCCCCATTTCGGATCCGGTTTCGCAACGACTGCTGCAGCGAGCACATCGGGATGCCGATAGAGAACGTCCTCCACCTCGATCGACGAGATGTTCTCGCCGCCGGAGATGATGATGTCCTTGCTGCGGTCCTTGATCTTGATGTAGCCGTCGGGGTACTGCACCGCGAGATCGCCGGTGTGGAACCAGCCGCCCGCAAATGCTTCCTGTGTCGCCTTGGGATTTTTCAGGTAGCCCTTCATGGTGATGTTGCCGCGGAACATGATCTCGCCCATGGTCTCGCCGTCCCATGGCACAGGCTTCATCGTTTCCGGATCGAGCACGCACGCGTCGCGCTGCAAGTGATAGCGCACGCCTTGCCGCGCATTCAGGCGTGCGCGCTCGCCGATGTCCATGGCGTTCCACTCTTCGTGCTTCGGGCACACGGTCGCAGGGCCATACACCTCGGTCAGCCCGTACACGTGCGTGAGGTCGAAGCCGAGCCGCTCCATGCCTTCGATCATCGAGGCCGGTGGCGCTGCGCCTGCGACCATGCCCTTCACCCCACGTGGCAGGCCCTGCTTCAATTCATCGGCCGCGTTGACGAGCAGGCCATGCACGATGGGTGCGCCGCAGTAATGCGTCACGCCATGGGTCCTGATCGCGTCGACCATTGCCTTCGCCTCGACCTTGCGCAGGCAGACGTTCACACCGGCTCGCGCGGCGACGGTCCACGGAAAGCACCATCCGTTGCAGTGAAACATCGGCAGCGTCCACATGTAGACCGGGTGCTTCGGCATGTCCCACTCGAGGATGTTCGAGATCGCGTTGGTCGCCGCGCCGCGGTGGTGATACACGACTCCCTTGGGATTGCCTGTCGTGCCGCTCGTGTAGTTGAGCGCGATGGCGTCCCACTCGTCAGCCGGCATCTTCCAGGCGAAGTTCGCATCGCCGCTCGCGACGAAGTCGTCGTAGGTTGCGCTTCCGATGCGCTCGCCCGCGCCAAAGATCGCGTCTTCGACATCGATCACCAGCACATCGCGTTTCGACTGGCGAAGCTGCAAAGCACGCTTCATCACCGGCGCGAACTCCGGATCGACGATCACCGCCTTCGCTTCGCCATGATCGAGCATGAAGGCGATCGTCTCGGGATCGAGACGCGTGTTCAGTGCATTGAGGACGGCCCCCGCCATCGGGATGCCGAAGTGCGCTTCGACCATCGGCGGCGTATTCGGCAGCATCACGGCCACCGTGTCTCCCTTGCCGATTTCTTTGTTCGCGAGTGCACTGGCAAGCTGCCGGCAGCGCGCGTACACCTCGCGCCAGGTGCGCCGAAGCTCGCCATGCACGACGGCGAGCTTGTCGGGGTAAATCTCCGCAGTGCGTTCGATGAACGACAGAGGCGTGATCGGCGCGAAATTCGCCTCGTTGCGAGGAAGCTCCTGATCGAAAATGCTCGTCATGCCTTGTCTCCAGAGTATTCGGTAAGAATACCCAAACAATGGCGATTCCCCAGGCATTCATCCAGGAGCTGCTCTCGCGCGCCGACATCGTCGAGATCGTCGGACGCTACGTGCAGCTCAGGAAGAGCGGCGCCAACTTCCAGGGCCTGTGCCCCTTCCATGCCGAAAAATCGCCTTCGTTCAACGTCAATCCGGTGCGGCAGTTCTATCACTGCTTCGGCTGCGGCAAGAGCGGCGACGCGATCCGTTTCCTCATGGAACACGCGGGCATGAACTTCGTGGAGGCGACGAAGGAGCTCGCCGGCGAATACGGAATGGAAGTGCCCGAGGAAGATGTCCCGCCCGCGGAGCGCGAACGTGCGCAGAAGGCGCGCGAGAAGCACACGACGCTCACCGACGTGCTGGAAAAAGCCGGCGAGGCCTATCGCAAGCATCTCAGGAATTCGCCGCGCGCGGTCGAGTACCTGAAAGGCCGCGGCCTCACGGGCGAGATCGCAAAGCGGTTCGGCCTGGGCTATGCGCCCGAAGGCTGGCGCAGCCTCGCGAGCGTCTTCGCGGATTACACGGATGCGCTGCTCGAGGAAAGCGGCCTCGTGATCGTGAACGCCGAAGAGGACAAGCGCTACGACCGCTTCCGCGATCGCATCATGTTCCCCATCCGGAACGTGAAGGGCGAATGCATCGGGTTCGGCGGCCGCGTGCTCGGCGACGAAAAGCCGAAATACCTCAACTCCCCCGAAACGCCCGTGTTCTCGAAAGGCCGAGAGCTTTACGGCCTCTTCGAAGCGCGCGGCGAACTGCGCGAACAGGGCTATGTGCTCGTGACCGAAGGCTACATGGACGTGGTCGCACTTGCGCAGCTCGGGTTTCCGAATGCCGTCGCCACATTGGGCACGGCCTGCACGCCCGACCACGTGCAAAAGCTTTTTCGCTTCACCGATTCGGTCGTCTTCAGCTTCGACGGCGACGAGGCGGGCCGCCGAGCGGCGCGCAAGGCGCTGGACATCGCGATCCCTTTCGCGACCGACGTTCGCAACGTCAAGTTTCTCTTCCTGCCTTCCGAGCACGACCCCGACAGCTACATCCGCGAGCACGGTCGCGATGCGTTTTCGCGCTACATCGGCGAGGCCACGCCCTTGTCGCGCTTCCTGATCGACGCGGCGCGCGAGGGCTGCGACCTCGAGACTGCAGAGGGTCGCGCGCACATGGCCGCCAATGCCAAGCCGATGTGGACTGCGCTTCCGGACGGCGCGCTCAAGCGCCAGCTGCTGTCCGAAATCGCCGCGCTCGCGCAGCTCGATTCGCGCGAGCTCGGGCAAATGTGGGGCGTTCGTTATATGGCGGCAGCAACGAGGCGCGCGGGCTCCGCTGCGCCGCTGCGCAGGCCGTCGCGAACGCTTCCTCCCGGCCGCGCGGACCGGGCGCTGCAAATCACGTTCATGAATCCGGGCGCGTGGGCAGCGCTCAGCAACGACGACCATCACCTGCTGTGCGAACTCGCCCCACCCCACGGCCCGCTTTTTTCCTGGCTCGACAGCCACATCCACGAGCATGGGCCCGAAGAGTGGGCCGCGCTGCGCGCGGCTGTCGAAGCGCACGAGCACGCACCTTATCTGCTCGACCAGGCAGGCAAGGTTCTCCCGGACATCGAACACGATCTCGACGAGCTGCGGCAGATTCTTCAGAAGGAGCGGCAGCGCCTGCTTGCCGAACGCATGAAAGCGCTGGCCGAGCGCGCCCCGACCGACCCGGCCGCTTACGAAGAATTGCGCCGGCTCATCGACAACAAGACCTAGAACTTCGTATCGACGCTCACGCCGACAACCCTGCGCGACTCCGGGCCCACGAATTGGATGTATGAGAACTTGTCGCCGGTCGCGAATGAAATGAGGTTGCCCACTCGCAGCGTCGGGCTGAACTTGTCGAACAGGTTGCGCGCGTAGAAGCTCACGCCCCATTTGTCGTCCGCCGATCGCATTGCGAAGCGGGCGCCGACGATGGTTGTGGCGGGCAGGTTCACGTTCGGGTCGGTGCGGTCGTAGACCTTCTCGGACGTGTGCACGACGTCGGCCCCGAGCGATGCGCGCATGGACCACAACGGAAAGCCGTAGTCGACAGCCAGCACCGCACGAAACTTCGGGGCGCCGCCGGCCTGGTCGCCAGTCGCATCGCGTGTGCATCCGGCCGCCGAGCCCTGGGCGCATTGCACGAGGAACCCCGGCCCCAGCTTCG
>DATJJL010000361.1:0-7911 GCA_035492155.1 Ramlibacter sp.
AGGCGAACATGACGCTGAACGACGCACGCCTGCTCGACGTCGTGCCCGAGCCGTGGTGGAAGGTGCCCGACCCGTCGCGCCCTGGCGAGGAGATCACGCCCACCGTCACGATGATCACGCTGTTCCCGTCGGTGATCATTCAGCAGCAGGTGAATTCGCTGTCCACGAGGCACATCGTGCCGCGGGGCAACGGCAGCTTCGATTTCGTGTGGACGCATTTCGGTTTTGCGGACGACACACCCGAGATGACGCAGCGCCGCTTGCGGCAGGCGAATCTGTTCGGCCCCGCCGGTTTCGTGAGCGCCGATGACGGCGAAGTGATCGAGCTGTCGCAAGGAGGCTTCGATCAATGGGGCGAATCCGGCGAGACGCTGTGCGAGCTGGGTGGAACCGGCACCGGCGAGGCAGAGCACATGGTTACCGAGACGTTGATCCGCAGCATGTACGCGTACTGGCGCAAGGTCATGGCGGTATGAACGAGCTTTTGATGTTGCAGCTCGAGGTCGACCATCTCAACGCGGAATACGCAGCGGCCCTCGACGAGCGCCGCTTCGACGACTGGCCGGAGTTCTTCATGGAAGAAGGCTGCTACAAAGTTCAGGCGCGAGAAAACTTCGACGCGAAGCTGCCGCTGGCGCTCATCGCGCTGGAAAGCAAGGGGATGATGAAGGACCGCGTTTACGGCGTGACGCAGACGATCTATCACGCGCCTTACTACACGCGGCACGTCATCTCGCCAGCGAGATTGGTGGGAGCGAACGAAAAAGAAAATGGCGCAATTCGCGCCGAATCGAACTACGCGATCTTCCGCACGCGTCCGGGCGATGCGAGCGAGGTCTACAACGTGGGCCGCTACATCGACGAGATCGTGCGCACGCCGGCCGGCCTGAAGTTCGCCAGCCGCACGTGCGTCTACGACAGCGAGATGATTCTCAACTCGCTGATCTACCCGATCTGAGGATCGAGTGTTGGCTTAGCGCTTGCTCGCGCTGTTGCCAAGAACCGCACCGCCCGCCGCACCGGCGATGGCGCCCGGCGTACCCAGCAAGGCATCGCCCACCACGCCGCCAACCACCGCGCCACCGGCCGTGTAAGCCGTTTCGCGGTCGGTCGCGCAACCGGCCAGACTCAGCAGCGTCGCCGCAACCGCGGCAGTAATCATCGTTTTCATACCCACACCTCTTTTGTCGAACTGCCAGGCGCAAGGACGCGTGGTCCCTGCTTGTTCGGCCTGTGCCATGAGGGTAGGCAGGCCCCATCCGGCAAGGTGTAGGAGGGTTCAGGCCGCGAAGGTCGGCCCCGGGCGCCGCCGCCGGGCAGGATTCGCGGACACAGCCATTTGCTGCGCCTGGTCAGACTGAGCGGCTGCGAGCAAGCGGCGGATTCGCGGAAAAATACCGGTGGATGCCGCGCATGATCGCGTCGGCCAGGTGTTCCTGGTAGTCGTCGCTGCGCAGGTGCTGTTCTTCTTCGGGGTTGCTGATGAAGGCCGTTTCGACAAGCACACTGGGGATGTCGGGCGCCTTCAGCACCGCGAAGCCCGCTTGCTCGACGCTGCCCTTGTGCAGCTTGCCCACGCCACCGATCTCGCCGAGCAGGGCGCCGCCGAGCTTCATGCTGTCCTTGATCTGGGCGGTGGTGCTCATGTCCAGCATGGCATGCGCCACTTGCACGTCCTGCGTCTTCACGTTGACGCCGCCGATCAGGTCGGCCTGGTTTTCGTTGTTGGCCAGCCAACGCGCGGCACTGGACGAGGCGCCGCTTTGGCTCAACGCGAACACGCTCGCTCCGCGCGCGGTCGGCGTGAGGAACGCGTCGGCATGGATGCTCACGAACAAGTCGGCCTGCACGCGACGGGCCTTCTGCACGCGCACATGCAGCGGCACGAAGAAGTCGGCGTCGCGCGTGAGGTAGCAGCGCAGCGGGTTGCCGTTGATCGCGCTGGCGTTGATGCGGTCTTTCAGGCGATTCGCGATCTGCAGCACGACATCTTTCTCGCGCGTGCCGCCGGGGCCGATGGCGCCCGGGTCTTCGCCGCCGTGGCCCGGGTCGAGCGCGATGATGATCAGGCGATCCGTCTTGCTCGGCTTCGTGGTCGGCGCAAGGTCGAAGGGCGTGTGTGGCGGCGGCTTCGCCGAGCGCTCTCGCTGCGCGATGAGTTCGCCGAGCGGATCGCTCGCGGGCGTGGGCTGCGGCAGCGGACGATCCATCAGCCTTTCCTTGATCAGCGCTTCGAGCGGATCGACTTCCTTGATCGGATAGAAGTCGAAAACCAGCCGGTGCTGGTAAGCCGCGACGGGCTGCAGCGTGAATACCTGCGGCGCAGCGGGTTGCTTCAAGTCGATGATGAGCCGCACCACACCCGGCGCATGTTGCGATGCGCGGATGCCGGAGATGAAAGGATCGTCCGCGCGCACCTTGCCCACAAGCTCCTTCAGCTGCGGGCTCAGGTCGATGCCCTTGATGTCCACGGCCAGGCCCGGCGGCACATGCAGCGGCGTCTGGGTGGAAGTGAGGGCTGCGTCCGATTCGATCGTGACGCGCGAATATTCCGGCGCAGGCCACACGCGCACGGCAACGATCGTCGCACCGCGCGCAATCTGCGCCGCCCCGAGCAGCAGCACGATGGGGCCGGCCTTGACCAAATCCCGCCGCTTCATTGCAACAACTCCAGCCCGAGCGGTGTCTGCGCCTTCAGCTCCACATGGCGCACTTCGTCGGCATCGGCCTCGATGCGCATCACGAGATCCGCCACCGGCAGCAGGTCCGCAGCCTTCTCGGGCCATTCGGCCAGCTTCAATCCTGCGCCCGCGAAGACATCGCGAAAGCCCGCGTCTTCCCACTCGCGCGGGTCGTTGAAGCGGTAGAAGTCGAAGTGATAGATGGCCATGCTGCCGGCCTCGTGGGGTTCCATCACCGTGTAGGTAGGGCTCTTGATGCGCTCTTGCACGCCCATGGCGCGAAGCAGGTGACGCACGAAAGTCGTCTTGCCCGCGCCGAGGTCGCCGTGCAGCTCGATGAAAGCGTTGCCGAGCGAAGGATGCGCGGCAAGTTCGGCCGCATAGGCCATCGTGGCCTCCTCGGTGGGCCACGCGAGCACACGCACCCCCGTTCCTACAATCGGCGGGTGACGCTCCGAACTGGTCAGGGCTATGGTCTTCAATTGCTGGCAGATGTCCGGCGGTGGGCCGATGAGCTTGGATTTTCCGGTATCGGAGTGGCCGGTGTCGACCTGAGTTCCGCAGAACCGGGCCTTACGACCTGGCTAAGCAACGGATTTCACGGCGAAATGGACTACATGGCGGCTCACGGCCTGAAACGCGCGCGCCCGGCCGAGCTTGTGCCAGGCACCGTGAGCGTGATCACCGCACGCATGGATTACCTGCCGCGCACCACGCGCGAGGGCTGGCAGGCCGTGGAATTCGACCGGTTGAAGCGGCCGCAAGAGGGCATCGTGTCGATGTACGCGCGGGGCCGCGACTATCACAAGGTGTTGCGATCGCGCCTGCAAAGGCTTTCAGACCGGATCGAAGCGGCCATCGGGCCCATCGGCCACCGCGTGTTCACCGATTCGGCGCCGGTGCTCGAGGCGGAGCTGGCCACGCGCAGCGGCCTGGGCTGGCGCGGCAAGCACACGCTGGTGTTGTCGCGAGAGGCGGGGTCGACGTTCTTCCTTGGCGAGATCTATGTCGACATCGCATTGCCCGCCAGCGAAGCCGGTGCAGACCATTGCGGCACGTGCACCGCTTGCATCGACGTGTGCCCAACGCAGGCGATCGTCGGTCCGCAAAAGCTCGACGCACGACGCTGCATTTCGTACCTGACCATCGAGCACGCGGGGCCCATTCCCGAGGAGTTTCGCGAGCTCATCGGCAACCGCATTTACGGCTGCGACGACTGCCAGCTGGTGTGCCCGTGGAACAAGTTCGCGCAGCGCAGTGCCTTGCCGGATTTCGACGAGCGCGAGGGCATGTCGGGTGCGCAGTTGATCGAGCTTTTCTCGTGGAGCGAAGAGGAGTTTCTCTCGCGCACCGAAGGCAGCCCGATCAGGCGGATCGGGCATGAGCGGTGGCTGAGGAACATCGCAGTGGCATTGGGCAATGCGCTGCGCGCGAAGGAGGATGCGGAAATGCGCGCCGCGTTGGAAGCGCGGCTGCGCGATTCGAGCCCCTTGGTGCGCGAGCATGTGCAATGGGCGCTGCGTCCTACGAAGGCATAGGGGGCGGTATATACTTGGTATACACCAACTTGGAGGTGCGCATGCGGGCAGACACGATCACCAAAGCGAAGCTCTTTCGAAGCGGCCGCAGCCAGGCCGTGAGGCTGCCCAAGGAATTCCGCTTCGAGGGCACGGAAGTCTACGTGCGCCGCATGGGTGATGAAGTCGTCTTGAGCACGCGCCCCCGGGCATCGATGCATACCCTGATCGACGCGCTCGACGAGTTCGAGACCAGTGTTCATCTCGAAAGATCCCAGCCCAGCCTTGCGGATCACCGGGAGTTCATCCCAACGATGCGACGTCGCTGATCGTGCAATATCTGCTCGACACCAACATCTGCATCTACGTCATCAACCAGAGGCCTTCCGTGGTGCTGGCGCAGTTCCTTGCGCACGAAGATGAAGGCATCGCGATTTCATCGATCAGTGCGGCGGAATTGCACTTCGGCGTGCGCAAAAGCGGATCTGCCCGAAACTTGCGCGCCCTGGAGAATTTTCTCGCGCCGTTGATGGTGCTCGATTTCGACCTTGACGCGGCGCGAGTCTGCGGGGACCTGCGAGCCGCGCTGGAGCGAAAAGGTGTCCCGATCGGCCCGTATGACACGCAAATCGCGGCTCATGCGCTTGCCACCGGGCTCACACTCGTCACAAACAACGAGCGCGAATTCAAACGGGTGCCCGGGCTTTCGCTGGAAAACTGGGCCGTTTGACGCGCGCCTCTAGCGCAGCACGCCCAGCGCAAACGGCAGGCTCATCATCCCGAGAACCGTCGACAGCGTGACCAGCCCCGCGACATACGCGCCGTTGTAGCCCATTCGCACGGCGAGCACGTAAGAGCTCGACGACGCCGGCAGCGCCGAGAAGATCAGGAGCACCGCGGCCTGCCCCGCATCGAGCGAGAACACGCGCACCATCAGCCAGCCCACGAGCGGGGTGAAGAAGTGGCGTATCGACAGCACGCCGGCTGTGAGCACCTTGTCCTGCGAGAGTGTGCCCAGCTGCAGGCCCGCGCCCGCAGTCATCAGCCCCAGCGCGATCGACGATGCGCCGATGCGGTTCGTCACCGGCTCGATCAACGCGGGCAAATGCAGTCCCAGCAGGTTGGCTGCCAGGCCCGAGAGCGTGGCAACGATCAGCGGGTTGCGAAGCAGGGCGCGCATCAAGCCGTTGCCGCCGTGGCGCGCCATCGGCCACACGGCGCCCACGTTTACAAGCGGCACGCAAAAACCGATCAGCACTGCGAGCAACTGAAGGCCCCGCGCGCCCACCATCCGCTCCGCAAGGGCGATTGCGATGAACGAGTTGAATCGAAACGCCACCTGCGCGGCGCCTGCATGGTCACGCTTGTCGATGTAGCGCCCCGCGATCGGCAGGTAGGGAAGCGAGTACGCCATCGCGATGCCGCCGATGCCCATGAGAAGTCCCGCGCCGATGAGACTCGATGCTTCGTGCACGTCCAGCGGGTTCTTCACGATCGACTGGAAGAGCAGCACCGGAAAGAGCAGGTAATAGACAAGCGCTTCGACCGGGCCCCACACGTCGCGTCCGAGCGGCGTGTAGCGGCAGACCAGAAACCCCAGGAGGATCAGGAAGAAATCTGGGAAGAGAAGCTGCGCGAAATTCACCGGATGGAGAATAGCGCAAGCCTCTCGGGGCTTTCCCCTATGTGTAATCCACAAATATTCGTGGATGTCGTGCGCTTACGATTCGGCCCGCAAAGAAATTCCAGCAACCCAGGAGTATTCGATGAAACGCCGTATTTGGCTTGCCACGGCCGTGGCCGCCACCTTTGCCTGCACGAGCACATTTGCTCAAAGCTATCCCGACAAGCCCGTTCGCCTCGTGGTGCCCTTTGCGCCCGGCGGCACGACCGACATCATCGCCCGCGTGATCGCCGAGCCGCTCGGCAAGGCCCTCGGCACGACGGTGGTCGTCGAGAACAAGGCGGGCGGTGGTGGCGTGGTCGGCGCATCCGACACCGCGCATGCGCGTCCCGATGGCTACCAGCTCGGCATCGCCACCGTGTCGACCACCGCCGCGAACCCGGCCATCAACCCGAAGATCCCGTACAACCCGCTGACGGACTTCACGCCCATCATCAACGTCGCGGCCACGCCGAACGTGATCGCGGTGAATCCGCGCTTCCCCGCGAAGGACTACAAGACCTTCATCGCCGAGCTCAGGAAAAATCCCGGCAAGTATTCGTTCGGCTCGTCGGGCACGGGCGGCATCGGCCACCTGCAGATGGAGCTGTACAAGAACATGACGGGCACCTTCGTCACGCACATCCCTTACCGCGGCGCGGGCCCGGCACTGAACGACACGGTGTCCGGCCAGGTGCCGATGATTTTCGACAATCTGCCATCCACGCTGCCCTTCATCAAGGAAGGCCGCCTGGTGCCGATCATCGTGGCCGCGCCGCAGCGCCTGAAGGAGCTGCCCAATGTGCCCACGTTCAAGGAAGTGGGTTTGGAGCCCGTGAACCGCATGGCGTACTACGGCATCTACGGCCCGAAGGGCTTGCCGCCTGAAGTCGTGACGAAGATTCACGACGGCGTGATGAAGGCGCTGCAGGACCCGGCGGTGCGCGCACGCATCGAGCAGACGGGCTCGATCATCGTCGGCAACACGCCGCAGCAGTTCGCCGACCAGATCAAGGCGGAATACGCCGTCTACAAGAAGGTCGTGGAGACCGCGAACCTCAAGCTGGAATAAGTTATCGTGGGCGGCCATGACGGCCGCCCTGAGCCAATCCAGCATCGACAGCTTCATCGACGCCCTCTGGCTGGAAGAGGGCCTTTCGCGCAACACGCTCGATGCGTACCGGCGCGATCTGCAGCTCTTCGCCACCTGGCTCTCCGGCCAGCGCCGCGCAATCGAGAGCACCACCGAACACGACATCAACGGCTACTTCACGGCGCGCCACAGCGAAAGCAAGGCGACCACCGCGAACCGGCGCCTCACGGTGCTGCGCCGCTACTTTCGCTGGGCGCTGCGCGAGCGGCTGATCACGGCGGACCCCACGCTCAAGCTCGAAGCCGCGAAACAAGCGCTGCGCGTTCCGAAGACGATGACGGAGGCGCAAGTGGAGGCTCTGCTCGCTGCGCCCGATGCGAACACGCCCCTGGGCCTGCGCGATCGAGCGATGCTCGAACTCATTTACGCGAGCGGGCTTCGCGTGAGCGAGCTCGTCGGCCTGAAGACCTTTCATCTCTCGATGAACGATCACGTGCTGCGCGTGACAGGCAAGGGCGACAAGGAGCGGCTGGTGCCTTTCGGGCTCGTCGCGCGCGACTGGATCGTTCGATACCTTTCCGACGCGCGGCCGCGGATCCTCGCAGGCCAGCAGACCCAGGACGTCTTCGTCACGGCGCGCGGCCAGGGCATGACGCGCGCGATGTTCTGGGTGCTGGTCAAGAAGTACGCACGCGCCGCAGGCATCAACTCGCCGCTGTCGCCCCACACCTTGCGCCACGCCTTCGCCACGCACCTGCTCAATCATGGTGCCGACTTGCGCGCGGTGCAGATGCTGCTGGGGCATGCGGACATTTCCACGACGACCATCTACACGCACATCGCGCGGGAGAGGCTGAAGCAGTTGCATGCGCAGCATCATCCGCGGGGGTGAGGGGGTGAGGGGGTGAGTCCACGGCCGCCCTGTGGCCGGATCACTCCATGTCCCCCGCTGCAATC
>DATJJL010000362.1:0-5248 GCA_035492155.1 Ramlibacter sp.
GAATTGATCTACGCGTTCTACGACAAGTTCATCCCGCGCGATGTTTACGGCGGCGCAACTTTCGATGCCTGGTTCCGCACAGCGAGCAAGGGCAATCCGCAGCTGCTGAAGCTCACGCGCGACGAGCTGATGCGGCACGAGGCCGCGGGCATCACGACGGACGCTTTTCCGCGCATCGTGAAGATGGGCGGCGTGGATTGCGCCGCAACCTACCTGCACGAGCCCGGCGATTCGCGCGACGGGCTCACCGTGACCGTGCCGCTGTTCGTGCTGAACCAGGTGAGTGAAGAGCGCGCCGAATGGCTCGTGCCCGGCATGCTCAAGGACAAGGTGCAGGCGCTGCTAAAAAGCCTGCCGCAAAAGCCGAGGTCCCGCTTCGTGCCCTTGCCCGAATCGGCGGCGCGCATTGCGGGCGATCTATCGCAGTCCGATGCATTCGGCGCGGGATCGCTGGTCGACGCATTGCTGAAGATCGTTCGCGCCGAGACGAGCCTCGATGTGAAGCGCGCCGACTTCAAACTGGACATGCTCACGCCGCATCTGTTCATGAACTTTCGCGTCGTCGACGAGCATGGGCGGCAATTGGGGATGGGGCGAAATCTTGGCGCGTTGAAGGCGGAGCTTGGAGCGAAGGCGCGCGGGGCATTTCAGGCATTGGCGGGGATGAAGGTGGCGGCGGCGAGTGCGCAGCCCGACCCTCATCCCAACCCTCTCCCGCAAGCAGGAGAGGGAGCGAAGAAGGCGCAGTTAGGGGGTACGGCCGACCAGCAATACACAACGTGGTCTTTCGGCGAACTCCCCGAACTCATGGAAATCCGCAAGAGCGGGCAAAGCCTCGTCGGCTTTCCGGCGCTCGTCGATCAAAAAGATGCAGTGACGATCGAAGTCTTCGACGAGCCCGAAGTCGCTGCGGCAAAGCACCGCGCGGGCCTGCGCCGCCTCTTCGCGCTGCAACTGAAGGACGCGCTCAAGTACCTCGAGAAGAACATCCCCGACCTGCAGCGGATGTCCGTCGCATTCATGCCGCTGGGCACGCAGGAGGAACTGCGCGACCAGATCATCGAAGTGGCACTCGACAGGGCTTTGCTGCTCGATCCGCTGCCGACAGACGAAGCGCAATTCAAACAAAGGCTCGAAGAGGGTCGCGCGAGATTGACGTTGATTGCGAACGAAGTCGCACGGCTCGCATCGGCCATCCTCGTCGAATACCAGACTGCACTGCGCAAGGTGAAGGACACGAAGGGCCATCCCGACGCGACCGCCGACGTCACCCAGCAATTGCAGCGGCTCATGCCGAAGCGATTCATGGCGCTGACGCCGTGGACGCAGCTTCAGCACTTCGCGCGCTACCTGCGTGCGATCGTCATGCGGCTGGACAAGGTGCGCACCGATCCGGCACGCGACTCAACACGCATGGCGGACGTGAAGTTGGAGGAGCAGCGTTACTGGCGGCTGGTCGCCGATCGCAAAGGCGCCGTGGACGCGCGAATGAGCGAATTCCGCTGGCTGCTGGAAGAGCTGCGCGTGAGCCTGTTCGCGCAGGAGCTGCGAACGCCCCAGCCGGTGAGCGTGAAGCGATTGCAAAAGACGTGGAGCCAGCTCACGAGCTGACACTGGATGCCGGGTCAAGCCCGGCATGACATGGATGTGTCATTGCGGGCTCGACCCGCAATCCAGCGTCGTCCCGCTATAAGCGCCCCATCAACATCAGAACGAGCACGATCAGCAGCACCAGGCCCAGCCCACCGGAGGGCGCATAGCCCCAGCCTCGGCTGTAGCCCCAGTGCGGCAGCGCGCCGACCAGAAGCAGGATCAGGACGATCAGAAGCAGCAGCGATATCGACATGTCATCTCCCTTCGTTTGGGTGAACGGAACGACTCATCGTGGCATCGGCGGGCGGGGCTCCGCGACAGTGCACACCTGAGTCTGCAGTCAGCGGCCCACCTGCCGCCGTGTCGGAAGACTCAAGTTCACGCACCGCTACTTTGTTCTTCGGTACAAGGCCTTAAAGCAGCAAAGGAAGGCGCGTGCTTTACTGGCTGGCATGGACCGGCGCTGCTTTATCGAGTCGGCTGCCGCGGGCGCGGCTTGCTACGGCTGGGCTCTGGGCGCCATTGCGTCGGAAGCCAGGCCGCGCGAATACCAGCGTGCGCTGCTGGTGGATGAGCGAGGCGATCCGATCAAGGCGTCTTCGCTCAAGCCGCTGACAAACTACGTCTTCCATTACCCGTTCGAGGCGACGCCGGTTTTCCTGCTGGACATGGGCAAGCCGGCCAAACCGCAGGTGCTGATCACGAAGGATCGCGACTCCTACGAATGGCCCGGCGGCGTCGGTGCCCATCAAAGCATCGTTGCGTATTCGGCGATCTGCGCGCACAAACTTGTGTACCCCACGAAGGACGTGAGTTTCATCAGCTTTCGCAAGACGCGCGCGACGAAAGGCGTGCAGGACGAATTGATCCACTGCTGCGCCGAGCACAGCCAGTACGACCCGGCGCGCGGCGCGGTGGTGATGTCCGGCCCGGCGCCGCAGCCGCTGTGCGCAATCTTGCTGAACCACGACCCGAAGCAGGACACGCTCACCGCCCACGCCACGCTCGGCGGAGAACTCTTCAACGAGTTCTTTCGCAAGTATGAGTTCAAGCTAAGCCTGGATGTCGGCCCGAAGGCGCACGACTCGGTGAGGCAGGCTGTGGTGACGGAGCTCGCGCGGTTCTGCCGCAACTCGATCCAGTGCTGAAGGCCGGCAAGGCCGTGGCTAACGCAAATGCTCGCGGCGTTCGCGCAGCAGCGCATCGCGGTCGATGAACTGCGCGAGGTAGTCGATGTCAGGTGTCGTCACGCCGGTGTCTGCGAAGGCGTTCTTCCAGCCTTCAACGAGGAGACAGACCTCGGAGACGATTTCGCGCGCAGCGTCTTCCTTCAGGCCGAACTGCAGGCTGCGGCTGAGCGCATTGGCGAGCGTCGATTCCGCGCCTTGCGCGCCGACCAGCATCTGCTGGTAGCCCAGGCCCTGCGCCGTCGGCAGCACGTCGAAGGCGGGCGAAAGAAGATAGTTGCCATCCGCCTGCCGCAGCACCGCATGGTTCTTGTCGTGGTCGTCGGTGTTGTCGACGACGATGTTGAACACCATGCGCCGAAACAGCTGTTGCTGCTGGGCGGCGATGCGGTCCGCAGGAGCAATGCGCCGCAGCAACTGCGCAAGGGCCGGGTATCCCGGCTCCCTTTCGCCTGACGCAGCAAAGAGCACGTTGGCCGACAGGGCGTGCAGACGTTGCGCACCGCGCCGGTCGAAGCGCTCGATCGCGACGACGTGTCCGCCGTGGGCCAAACGAATCGCGCGAGTCGGCGGAACATCGATGCCACAGTACCGGGCGAGCTGCATCGTCGCGTGTTCCACGAGCGGCTCGTCGAACTCTTGCAGCTCGGGGAATTTGACGATCCAGTGCCGTCCGTCCATCTGCAGCAACGATTTCGGCCGCGCGCCGCCGAGCGTGCCGCCCGGCCGCACAAGGCGACGCTGCAGCTCGGGCACGGGCTCGTTCGCGATCACCTTGCGAACGGCCTCGGCCATTTCTTCCAGCTGCTCGAATGCGGGCGCAGGGCCGCGCAACCAAGGTTGATAGGCATCTGCGCTCAGGCTGACCCCGAGAGCGCCGTAGCGATCGTCCCCGGCGAAAAGCAGGAACTCCAGGATCGACAGGCGCTGCGTCGGCTCGAACTTGCGGATGACGCGTTCGCCCCAGCGGTCGGGCCGGGCGTCGTCCACGGCGCCTGCGGCCCGGTCCTTTTCGTGAGGAATGAAGAGGTCGCCGCGCAAAGGCAGGTCCTCGCTCAATGCAAAGCCGTCCTGCAGCCACGACTGCGCATACCGCAAGCCGACGCCGCGGCCGCCGAGCACGAAGGTGAGGGAGCCGACAAGGCGAGGCGACCCGGCGCCCAGCCACCAGAGGAAGAGCGTGTCCCGGGGCCGGTAGCGCTCAGTCACGGCTCTTCCTTGCGTGGCGCTCCCTCGCGGCGATGACCTCGGCCTCGAGCGCTGGTGCGTCGAGTGCCGGATCGGCGAGTTCGGCAAGGGCTTCGTGACGCTGTGCGAGCCACAGCGCCATCGCATAAGCGCCCATCGAGACGGTGGGGTCGCCTTTTTCCAGCTTCATGAGCGTGGGAACCGAAACACCCAGCCGGGCGGCCCAGCTCTTGAGGGATTCCTTGCGGCGCTTGCGGGCAATGCCCAGATCCTGCCCGAGCTTCAGCAACGCGGACTGGGCCGCGGGCGGAAGCGAAGCGAGGGGTGGGGGCGTTCTTGGCACAAATTCATTTTATTGAATTGCCAAAAACATTCAAGAGTATTTGAACTACAGGCGAGCCAGCCGCTCCAGCGCGGTATTCAGCGTCTCGTCCTTCTTCGCGTAGCAAAAGCGCACCACGCGCTGGTCGAACGCGTTTCCGTAGAACACCGACAGCGGAATCGCCGCGACGCCGATCTCGCTCGTGAGCCATTTGCAGAAGTCTTCTTCCTTCAGGTCGCTCACCTTCGAGATGTCGACGCACTGGAAGTAGCTGCCTTCGCTGGGCAGCACGCGAAACCGGGTGCGCTTCAAACCCTCGCGAAACAGATCGCGCTTGCGCTGGTAGAACGCGGGCAGCTGCAGGTAGGGCTGCGAATCGGCCATGTAGGTGGCCAGGCCGTGCTGCACGGGCGTGTTCACGGTGAACACGTTGAACTGGTGGACCTTGCGGAATTCCGTGGTCAAAGGCGACGGCGCTGCCACGTAGCCGACCTTCCAGCCCGTCACGTGATAGGTCTTGCCGAAGCTGGAGACGATGAACGATCGCGCCGCGAGTGACGGAAAGCGCGCGGCGCTCTGGTGATCGCGGCCGTCGTACACCATGTGCTCGTAGACCTCGTCGCTGATCACGAGAACATCGGTAGGCGCGAGGATTTCTTCGAGCTTGCGCATCTCGCCCTCCGTCCACACCGTGGCGCTCGGGTTGTGCGGGCTGTTCACGAGGATCGCGCGCGTGCGCCGCGTGATGGCCGCTGCGATCTTGTCGAAGTCGGGCCGGAAGGTGCCCGGCGTGAGCGGCACGCGCACCACCGTGCCGCCGGCAAGCTCGATGTTCGGCACGTAGCTGTCGTAGCAGGGCTCCAGCACGATCACCTCGTCGCCGGGCCGCACGACAGCGAGGATCGCGGTGATGATCGCCTGCGTTGCCCCGGCGGTGATCGTGATCTCGTCCAGCGGG
>DATJJL010000363.1:0-11647 GCA_035492155.1 Ramlibacter sp.
GTCCAGCGGCTTGTCCGCGCCGACGTCGATGGTGCGAATGGTGACGGGCAGCCCTTCCATGCCGCGCACGGCACGCAAGTAGGCCTCGAACTGCTCGTCCTCGTCGGGCATGTCACCGCGCCGGCCCATGAAAAGGAATTCGCTGCGGAACAGGCCCACTCCGACAGCGCCCGCCTTGAGCGCGTGCGGCGCGTCATCGGGCAGCTCGATGTTCGCGAGCAGCTCGACCTTCTGCCCGTCCATCGTGATCGCGGGTGTATGCCGAAGGCGCGAGAGGCGGCCGCGCTCGAGCTCGCCTTGCCGCTGCTTGAAACCGTACTCGGCCAGGATGATCGGCGATGGGTCGACGATCATCACGCCTGCATCGCCGTCGATGATCACCCAGTCGTCCTGCCGCACGAGTTGCGACGCACTGCGCGCACCGACGACCGCCGGGATATCCATGCTTCGCGCGACGATGGCCGTGTGGGAGTTGCGCCCGCCCACGTCGGTGACGAAACCTGCGAACACACTCTGCTTGAACTGCAGCATGTCCGCGGGCGAGAGGTCGTGCGCGAGCAGCACCAGCGGCACGTCGATGCTGTCGTCCAGCAGCAGGTCCTGCTGCGTCTTGCGCTTCGGCGGCGGCGGCGCCACCGGCGTAGGCGTGCCCTTCATGTAGCGCAGGATGCGCTCGGCGACCTGTTCGAGATCGGCCTTGCGCTGTCGCAGGTACTCGTCCTCCATTTCGTCGAACTGGCGAGACAGCACTTCGAGCTGAGTGGTGAGCGCCCATTCGGCGTTGTAGAGGCGATCGCTGATCCAGTGCTTCACGCCTGAGATCAGCTCTTCGTCCTGCAGCAGCATCAGGTGCACGTCGAGCAGTGCGGTGAGCTCGTGCGGCGCCTCCTTCGGGCCCATCTGGGCGATGGTCTGCTGCAGGCGCTGGATCTCGTCCACGACGGCGTTGCGCCCCTGCCTCACGCGCTCTATCTCGGCTTCGACCTTCCCCGGCTCGATGAAGTAATGCGCGACGTCCACGCGGCTTGACGCCATCAGCACGGCACGCCCGATCGCGATACCGCGGGCGACGGGCAGGCCGTGGACGGAGAAGGTCATGGTGTGGCCATCCTCATTCGCCTTCGCCGAACTTGTCGTCGATGAGCGTGACGATGGCGTCCAACGCTTCCTGGTCCTTGTCGCCGACGGTCTCGATCGTCACCTCGCTGCCCATGCCGGCGGCCAGCATCATCACGCCCATGATGCTCTTTCCGTTCACGCGCCGGTCGCCGCGGCTGATCCACACCTCGCATGGATAGCTGCCGGCCAGCTTCGTGAGCTTGGCCGAGGCACGGGCATGCAGCCCCAGCTTATTGCTGATGGTCGCGGTGGTCTTGCTCATGGTTGCGGCGGGGCTGGTTCTGGGGAGCGGTGATGGCGACCTGCATCACGCCCTGCGTGCCGCCGATGACGGCTCGCGAGACAAGGGCGTCGAGCGGTTCGCTCCGGTAGCTGACGGCGCGCAGCAGCATCGGCAGGTTCACGCCCGTGATCAGTCTCGACTTGACGCCATCGACAAGCTTTTGCGCGACGTTGCTCGGCGTCGCGCCGAAGATGTCGGTGAGAACGAGCACGCCCTTGACGTCCTTCGCGCGGAACAGCTGGTCCATTGCGATGCCCGCGGTGGACAGCGTTTCCTCCGGCGGCAGGTTCGGCTGAACGTCGATCCCCTGCACATGCGCCCCGCAGTCCGGGAAGACATGCAGGGCGCATTGCCGCAGCGCGTGTGCGAGCGGTGCGTGGGCGATGATCAGGATGGCGTTCACTTGGATTGATTATCCTTCGGCCACAGAAACCAGCCGTAGCCGAAGACGCAAGTTGCGAGGAAGACGCCCATCGCGCCGCGAAAGGCCGCGACGGTTTCCCATCCGATCGCGGCGAACGCGTCGACGAGAAGGCCGATCCCCCATTGCACGACGAAAATGCCTGCGAAGATGACGAAGTTGTAGGCCGAGAGCGCACGACCGGCGAGCACCGGGGGAAACGCCATGCCGACCGACGGCTGCGCCAGCGATGCGGAGGTCGCCGTCACGCAGAAAAGCGCCCACCACCCGGCGCCCGCGCGCGGACCGAGCCACACGATGGCCGCAAGCACCAGCAGATTGAGAGGCGCGCCGAAAGCGATCAACTTGTCGGTGGTGATGCCGCGCCGCTGGAGCGTGGGGTTCGCGAGGCCCCAGGCCCAGAACGTCGCGAGCATGAAGGCATTGACCAGGAAAAGCCCGCGCGCGGCCTCGGCGGGATCGAGTCCCGTGACGCGCACCATCCACGGCCCGGCCCACAGCGACTGGATCGCGATCATGCCGCCGTAGTTGAAGAAGCCGATCGGCGACATGCGGCGGAAATAGGCATGGCGCCATACTTCGCGATAACTCGGCGGCTTGCGGTCGGGGCCGTGGTCTTCCGTGCCCCAGTGCGGCGTCAGCGCCGCGATCGCAACGCTTGCCATCGCGATGCCGGCGGCCAGAATCCAGAAGATCGGCCGCCAGCCGAAGCGCGGCAGCATCCATTGCACGGGCAGTGTCGATGCGACCATGCCGAGCGAGCCCGTCATCAGCATCCACGAATTCGCCCGCAGCTGCGCCGGAGGCTCGAGCCAATGACGAAAGCCGGTGAGCGGCGCCATCAGGCAGGCACTCACCCCCGCCCCGCACAAGATGCGCGCGACCAGCAGGCCGGCGAATCCGTCCGCTTTCGAGAAGGCGATGCAGCCCGCGATGGCGATCACCATGAACCCCAGCATCACACGTTGCGGGCCGTAGTGATCGAGCCAGCGCCCGAGCGGCAACTGCGGCAGTGCGAAGCCCAGGAAGAACCCGCCTGCGAGCAGCCCGAGCTGCTGCGCATTGAGCGCGAACTCGCGCGTGAGCGTGGGCGACAAGGTCGCAGTGATCGCACGCAGCACGGCGGAAAAGAAATAGGCGAAGGCAAATGCCAGGAAGACGAGGACTGCGCGCCGACGCGTGAGCACGGTCATTCGAAACGCAAACCGGTGAAGAACGGCTCGGTGAATTCGACCTTCAACTGCGGCGCATAGATGACCGCCTGGAAGATGGAGGTGCCACGCGCGAAATAGCCCGACTGGCTTTGCAGCTCGCCGCCCTTGTTTTGCGCGGCACTCGCCTGCGTCATCGATGAAGGCGCGAGGTCGAGTGCGCCGGCCGGGCGCCATGGGCGATTGCTGGTCGGCGTCGAATGGATCGTTGCCTCGCTCGCTTTCTTCCACTGCACGAGCGAAGTCGCCAGATCGCTCGTGCCCACGTCACCGTACAGGACGACGAATGTCGCGCCGCCCGCTTCGCACCGGAAGGCGTGCAGGACGATGGGCTGCCCCGGCGCGAACTGCGTGTTGTGCAGGACCTCCTCAGGCTTGCAGGGAAAAGTGGCTTTCAGCCCCGTGGCTTCGATGGGGACTTCACGCCAGTTGTACGTGGGCGTGCAAGCGGCTGCGATCAGCAGGCCTGCCGCGGCGACGATGCGTTGCATGCCTCGATTATTGGCCCACAATCCATCGCATGAATTCCCTCGACGGCATTCGTGTGCTGGACCTGTCGCGCGTGCTCGCAGGACCGTGGTGCACGCAGACATTGGCCGACCTCGGCGCGGACGTGATCAAGATCGAGCGACCGGGAAGCGGCGACGACACGCGAAGCTGGGGACCGCCCTTCCTGCAGGACAGCGAGGGCAAAGACACGCACGAGGCCGCGTATTACCTCGGCGCGAATCGCAACAAGCGTTCGATCACCTGCGACGTTGCGCAGCCCGCGGGCCAGCAGCTGATTCGCGACCTCGCGAAGAACTGCGATGTGCTCGTGGAGAACTTCAAGGTCGGCGACCTTGCACGCTACGGCCTTTCGTACGAAGACATTCGCAAGGTGAACCCGAAGCTCGTCTACTGCAGCATCACCGGATTCGGCCAGACCGGGCCGTATCGCGATCGCGCGGGCTACGACTACATCGTGCAGGCGATGGGCGGCCTGATGAGCATCACGGGCGAGCGCGACGACCTGGGCGGCGGCCCGCAGAAGGTCGGCGTGGCCGTGGCCGATCTCTTCACGGGCATGTATGCGACGGTGTCGATCCTCGCCGCGCTTCGCCACGCCGATCGCACGGGCGAAGGCCAGTGGGTCGACATGGCGCTGCTCGACACGCAGGTGGCGATGCTCGCGAACCTCGGAGCGAACTACCTCGTGAGCGGCAAGGTGCCCGGCCGCGCGGGAAATGCGCACCAGAACATCGTGCCTTACCAGGTGTTCGAGACCGCACCCGGCGCTGCGGGGCGGGACTTCATGATCCTGGCCGTGGGCAACGACTCGCAGTTCGCCAAGTTCTGCGAAGTCGCGGGCCGCGCCGAGCTTGCGGCCGACGAGCGCTTTGCGAAGAACCAGGGGCGCGTTCGTCATCGCGCCGTGCTGGTGCCGATGCTCGAGGAAATCATGCTCACCCGCACGAAGGCCCACTGGCTTGCAGCGCTCGAAACCGCGCGCGTACCTTGCGGCGCGATCAACAACCTTGCCGAGGTGTTCGCGGACCCGCAGGTGACCGACAGGCAGATGGTCAATCGCTGGGCGCATCCGCTGCACGACGACGTGCGCCTCGTCGCCAGCCCGATCAAGATGAGTGCGACACCGGTTCGCACCGAGCGCCCACCGCCCCTGCTGGGACAACACACGAGCGAGGTGCTGATGGACCTTCCCGGTTATGACGCGGCGCGCATCGACGCGCTGAAGAAACAAGGGGCGATCTGATGGCCGACTTCGTTCTCGTGCACGGTGCGTGGCATGGGGCCTGGTGCTGGCGCGACGTCCTGCCGCTGCTACGAGCGAAGGGCCACCGCGCGCATGCGGTCACACTCACCGGTGTCGGCGAGCGCGTTCATCTCATGTCGCCCGCGATCACGCTGGAAACGTTGATCGCCGATGTCGTGAACGCGATCGAGGCCGAAGAGATGGAAAGGCCGGTCCTGGTGGTTCATTCCTTCGCGGGCATGATCGGCACCGCGATCGCCGATCGAATGTCGCAACGGATCGCACACCTCGTTTACGTCGACGCGGTCATTCCGCTCCCAGGCGAAAGCTGGAGCAGCACGCACACGCCCGCCACGCGCGAAGCGCGGATCGCTGCGTCCCGAGCTTCGCACGACTACAGCTTTCCGCCTCCCGATCCGTCCGTGTACGGGCTGGGTGGACCGCAGCATGAATGGGTACGGCGCCGGCAAGTTCCGCACCCGGGCCACACATACACGGCCACGCTCGATTTCGATCCCCGGCGCGTCGCAGGCGTGCCACGTACCTTCGTGGATTGCGTCTCGCCGCCGCTGGCGACCATCGACGCGAGCCGCCGGCGGGTGCGCGACCCCGCTTTCTGGGGCGCGCCGTGGCGCATTGTCGAGCTCGGATCCGGTCACGACCCGATGGTCAGCGCGCCAGAAGATTTGTCCCGAATCCTGCTGGACTGCGCCTGAACTCGTAGAATCACGCCATGAGCAAGACTCCTGCTGTCATTGGCATCGCTGCGGCTGCCCTCATTGCAGCCGGCGCGGCCTTCTACGTCGCAGGGACGAACGATGCCGCCCCGGCGTCTACATTCGTGCTGCTCGACGGCTCGAAGAAGACGACGGCCGACCTGAAGGGACGCGTCACGCTGGTGAATTTCTGGGCGACCAGCTGCGTCACCTGCGTCGGCGAGATGCCGAAGATGGTCGACACCTACGACAAGTATCACGGCAAGGGCTACGACATGCTGGCGGTAGCGATGAGCTACGACCCGCCGAGCTACGTCGTGAACTACAGCGAAACGCGCAAGCTGCCTTTCCAGATTGCGATCGACAACACGGGTGCTGTCGCGAAGGCGTGGGGTGACGTGCAATTGACGCCCACCACCTTCCTCGTCGACAAGCATGGCGAGATCGTGAAGCGCTACGTCGGCGAACCCAATTTCGCCGAACTCCACCAGCTCATCGAGAAATTGCTCGTAGAGGGTTGATCCTCACTGATTCGTGAAGGCGTCGTGGCAGCCCTTGCACGCGGCGCCTGTTGCGCGATAGGCCGCGCGAAGCGCGTCTATGTCTCCGGTGCGGCTGGCTGCTTGCAGCTTCAACACTTCCGCCTGCATCTTTTCCCGCAGCTCGTTGAACTTCGGCAGCTCATCCCAGAGCTGCGGCTTCGCATCGGTTCGACCGACGCCGTTCGTGTCCGGCGTGAACGCGGGCCAAGGCAGCCTGGACATCGCGACCACGACATCGGCATGGTCCTGTGCGAGTTTCGCGTCATAGGGGATTCGCCCGTTCACCATCGCGCCGATGCGGGCATAGAAGCTCGTGCCCATCACGTACATCACGCTTTGCCGGTACTTCACAGCGTCTTCGGGTTTTCGAAACTGCGCCGAGGCCGGCATGGCGACGAGCACGGCGAGGAAGGAAGCGGCAAACTTGCTCATCTTGACAGTCTCGTCACCGAGGCTCGAATCGCAATCGGGAAGGTACTGAGCATTCCAAGGGAATAAAAGGCGATGACTACGATCTGGGATTTGCCGACGCGCGCTTTCCACTGGCTGCTTGCATCCGCAGTGGTCGGCCTGCTCGTGACCGGCAAGATCGGCGGCGACGGCCTCATGGCGTGGCACGGCCGCCTCGGCTACTGCGTAGGTGCGCTACTGCTGTTTCGCCTGGCGTGGGGCCTTGCGGGAGGCTACTGGTCAAGGTTTTCGAGCTTCCCGCTTTCGATGAAGGCGGCTCTTCGGTATGTGAGCAAGCGCGAGCGTACGGTCGAAGTGGGACACAGCCCGCTGGCCGCGATCTCCGTGTATTCGATGCTGATGTTCCTTGCGCTGCAGGTCGCAAGTGGCCTTTTCAGCGAAACGAAGGAGGACTTTTCGGGGCCGTTGTCTTCGGCGGTGTCGAATGCCACGGTGCACTTGATGACCGGATATCACAAACGCGTGGGACAGTGGGTCCTGATTTCGCTCGTCAGTCTGCACATCACGGCAGTTGCTTTTTACGCTTGGAGCGGGAGCAGCCTTGTCGCGGCGATGCTCCACGGTCGCAAGGCACTGCCAGAAGGCACACCTTCGTCGCGCGACGATTGGTCGGGACGCCTTGTTGCAGTCCTTTTGATGAGCTTGTGCTCACTTGTGATGTGGGGAATTACGAAGCTCGGCAACTAGAGCTTGTTGCAATGCGGCTGTTGCAGCGCTGGTGGGCAACGCTAAACTGTCGGTCCCATCCATTCCCGTACCTGCCTGCTTGGACACGCCTCGAATACCCGTCGCTGAGCTGACCACTCCCGTCCACCCCGCCGAAATCGAAACGCTTCGCGTCCTGATGCGTGAGTACGCAATGGCCTTGGGCGTGGACCTTTGCTTCCAGAACTTCGAGCAGGAGCTTGGACACCTGCCTGGCGAGTACGCGCCGCCGCGGGGTGCGCTATTTCTCGCATCCATCGCAGGCAACCCTGCCGGTTGCGTGGCGCTGCGACCAATGGACTCAGCCGATTACCCGAACGCGGCAGAAATGAAGCGCCTGTACGTGCGGGACCACTATCGCGGCAGCGGCCTGGGCCGCGAACTCGCGGAAGCGGCGCTCGATGCCGCGCGCGAAGCCGGCTACACCAGCGTGCTGCTCGATACGCTCGATGACATGGAGGCCGCGCGCGGGTTGTACGAGGATCTCGGCTTTCACGAGATCCCGCCTTACTATCACAACCCGATTCCAGGCGCGCACTACCTCAAGTGCGACTTGGACGGGGGTATCACGCCGCGCGCGCTTGCGCGAGCAACGTCCCTGCGTCGCTGACCTCGAACTTGCCGGGAGCCTCGACGTTGAGCGAGGCGACCTTGCCGTCCTTCACGAGCATCGAATAACGCGCGCTTCGCACGCCCATGCCTTTGCTCGTCAGGTCCAGCGTGAGGCCTGCGGCCTTCGCGAATTCGGCGCTGCCGTCGGCAAGCATGCGCACCTTCCCTGCGGTCTTCTGGTCGCGAGCCCACGCGCCCATCACGAAGGCGTCGTTCACGCTCAGGCACCAGATTTCATCGACGCCTGCTTTCTTGAGCTCTTCGGCCTTTTCGACAAAGCCTGGAACATGCTTGGCCGAGCATGTCGGCGTGAAAGCGCCGGGCAATGCAAACAGCGCAATCGTCTTGCCCTTCGCGGCTTCGGCCGAGTTCACCGCGTTCGGGCCGATCGAGCAGCCATTGCCTTCGACTTCCGAGTATTCCTGCAGCGTCACAGCGGGAAGAGCATCGCCGACCTTGATCATTTTCATCTCCAAGAAAAAAGAAACGGCCCACATTGTGGGCCGTTTCGGCATCGTATGCAGGCGGGGAATTAAACCTCGGCTGCCTTTTCGACCAGGCGCGTGGCGACCCACGTCTTGGTCTTGCTGATGGGGCGGCTTTCCTGGATCTCGATGATGTCGCCCGTGTGAAATTCACCCTTCTCGTCGTGAGCATGGTATTTGCTCGACTTGCCGACGATCTTGCCGTAAAGCTCGTGCTTGACGCGACGCTCGACGAGCACAGTCACGGTCTTCGCGCGCTTGTCGCTCACGACCTTGCCGATCAGGGTGCGCTTGAGGGAAGTCTTTTCGGTCATGTTCTCGTTCCTCACTTCGCAGCCTGCTTTTGCGCGAGGATGGTCTTCGCGCGGGCGATGTCGCGGCGGGTGTGGCGCAGCGTAGCGGTGTTGGACAGCTGTTGCGTGGCCTTCTGCATGCGAAGACCGAAATGGGCCTTCTGCAGTTCCTTCACCTCGGCTTGCAGCTCGGTCACGTCCTTCTGGCGCAATTCAGCAGCTTTCATTTGTCATTACTCCTGAATCAAGCGCCCATCTGGCGTGCGACGAACGTGGTGCGAAGCGGCAGCTTCGCGGCGGCCAGGCGGAACGCTTCGCGCGCGAGCTCTTCGGACACGCCGACGATCTCGAACACGACCTTGCCCGGCTGGATTTCGGCCACGTAGTATTCGGGGTTGCCCTTGCCGTTACCCATACGCACTTCAGCAGGCTTCTGGGAGATCGGCTTGTCGGGGAACACACGGATCCAGATGCGGCCGCCGCGCTTGACGTGGCGGGAGATCGCGCGACGCGCGGCTTCAATCTGGCGGGCCGTCAGGCGGCCACGGTCCGTGCACTTCAGGCCGAAATCACCGAAAGCCACCGAGTTGCCCCGGGTGGCGATGCCGGTGTTGCGGCCCTTCTGCTCTTTGCGGTATTTGCGACGAGCGGGTTGCAGCATGTTTACTCTCCTTTGCCGTCCGCAGGGGCTGCGGGCGCGGCTGCTTTACGCACGCGCTTAACGGCAGTTTTCGGCGCGTCGGCGCCTCCAGTGGTGGCTTCGACAGGTTTGTCGCTGCCGTCTGTGGGTGCGGCGCTCGTCGTGCCGGCGCCTGCGGATGCAGGCGAGCGGCGGGGCGGGCCACGACGATCGCCGCCGGGGCCGCCGCGGCGATCACCGTCACGGCGCGGGCCACGCGGACCACGGCGCTCTTCGCCTTCGGGGCGCGGCGTCGCGTCGAGGTTCGGCGCGTCGCGCATGCCGAGCGTGTCGCCCTTGTACACCCACACCTTGACGCCGATGACGCCATAGGTGGTCTTGGCTTCGGAAAAGCCGTAGTCGATGTCGGCGCGAAGCGTATGAAGCGGCACGCGACCTTCGCGGTACCACTCGGTGCGCGCGATTTCAATACCGTTCAGTCGGCCGGCGGACATGATCTTGATGCCCTGCGCGCCAAGGCGCATTGCGTTTTGCATCGCACGCTTCATCGCGCGACGGAACATGATGCGCTTTTCGAGCTGCTGGGTGATGGAGTCGGCGATCAGCTGGGCATCGATTTCGGGCTTACGCACTTCTTCGATGTTCACGGCGACCGGCACGCCCAGGCGACGTGTGAGTTCCTTCTTCAGGTTCTCGATGTCCTCGCCCTTCTTGCCGATCACGACACCGGGACGCGCCGAGAAGATCGTGATGCGCGCGTTCTTGGCAGGACGCTCGATCAGCACGCGAGAGACCGCTGCGTTCTTCAGCTTGGTCTTCAGGTAGTCGCGAACCTTGATGTCTTCGGCGAGCATGCCCGCGAAGTCACGGTTGTTCGCATACCAGCGGCTGGCCCAGTTGCGGCTGACCGCGAGGCGGAAGCCGGTCGGATGGATTTTCTGTCCCATAACTTTCCTGGTGCCTTAGTTGCCGACGGTCACGTACACGTGGCACGTGGGCTTGCTGATGCGGTTGCCACGGCCCTTGGCACGCGCGGTGAAGCGCTTGAGCGTGGCGCCTTGCTCGACGTAGATCGACTTGATCTGCAGTTCGTCGATGTCGGCGCCGTCGTTGTGCTCGGCGTTCGCGATCGCGGACTCCAGCACCTTGCGCACGATCAGCGCACCCTTTTTCGGGGTGAACTGCAGGATGTTGAGCGCCTGGTCGACCTTCTTGCCGCGGACCAGGTCCGCCACGAGGCGGCCCTTGTCGACGGAGAGGCGCACGCCCTTGAGGACTGCACGGGTTTCCATGTTCTGTGTCCTTTACTTCTTCGCGACCTTCTTGTCGGCCGGGTGACCCTTGAAGGTCCGCGTGAGCGCGAATTCGCCCAGTTTGTGGCCAACCATCTGGTCGGTGATGTAGACGGGGACGTGCTGCTTGCCGTTGTGCACGGCGATCGTGAGCCCGATGAAGTCGGGCAGGATCATGGAGCGGCGCGACCAGGTCTTGATCGGCTTCTTGTCCTTCGCGGACACGGCCTTGTCGACCTTGGCGACGAGGTGGTGGTCGACGAAGGGGCCTTTCTTGAGGGAGCGAGTCATCTCTTAATGTCCCTTCTTCACTTCTTGCGGCGCGAGACGATGAACGTCTGCGTGCGCTTGTTGTTGCGGGTACGGTAGCCCTTCGTGAGGTTGCCCCACGGGTCCACCGGATGACGGCCTTCGCCGGTCTTGCCTTCGCCGCCACCGTGCGGGTGGTCGACCGGGTTCATCACCACACCGCGCACGGTCGGGCGGATGCCCATGTGGCGCTTCACACCGGCCTTGCCGATCTGGCGCAGGCTGTGCTCTTCGTTGGCGACTTCGCCGATCGTGGCGCGGCATTCGATGTGGATCTTGCGAACCTCACCCGAACGCATGCGGACCTGTGCGTACGTGCCTTCGCGCGCCAGCAGCGTCGCGGATGCGCCCGCAGAACGTGCGATCTGCGCGCCTCCGCCCGGTTGCAGCTCGATGCAATGAATGGTCGAGCCCACCGGGATGTTACGCACCGGCAGCGTGTTGCCTGCGCGGATCGGCGCTTCGGAGCCGGACATCAGCGTGGCGCCGACGTCGACGCCGCGCGGCGCAATGATGTAGCGGCGCTCGCCATCGGCGTACAGCAGCAGCGCGATGTGCGCCGTGCGGTTCGGGTCGTACTCGATGCGCTCGACCTTGGCGGCGATGCCGTCCTTGTCGCGGCGGAAGTCGACCATGCGGTAGTGGTGGCGATGTCCGCCGCCCTTGTGACGCGTGGTGATGTGACCGTTGTTGTTGCGGCCCGACTTCTGGTGCTGCGGCTCGAGCAGCGGCGCGAACGGGTCACCCTTGTAGAGGTGGTCACGCGAGATCTTCACCATGCCGCGCTGGCCTGGC
>DATJJL010000364.1:0-2016 GCA_035492155.1 Ramlibacter sp.
CGCCGCAACATGTCGAGCTTGCGCAGGCCGGGCAGGAACAGTTTGTCCTGCACGGCGCCGTGCTTCAGTCCGGATTGCTGCGCGAGTCGCGCGATTTCCACCGCTTCTTTGAGGTTCGTCGCGATGGGCTTTTCGCAATACACGTGCTTGCCGGCGCGAATCGCCTTCTCGAGCAGGGCCGGGCGCATCTGCGTTGTGCCTGCGTCGAAGAAGATGATGTCGTCGGGGTTCTTCAGCGCGTCGTCGAGGTTCGTGGCCCAGCGCTCGATGCCTTGCGACTTCGCGAGCTGCGCAATCTTCTCGGCGTTGCGGCCGATGAGGATCGGGTCGGGCATCACCTTGTCGCCGTTCGAGAGCGTGACGCCGCCTTCGTTGCGGATTGCGACGATGGAGCGAATGAGGTGCTGGTTCATGCCCATGCGTCCGGTGACGCCGTGCATGATGATTCCTAGACGTTGCGTGGGCATGGCTGCTCGCTAATTAACTGTTTGGTGAATTATAGGTGTGTTTTTTTGCCGTCGGGTGGCTCGCGCCAGACTTCGCAGGCCCAAACGCCGCCGCGTCTTGGCGATACATAACTCGCCAGAAGGCGCGGCTGCCGGTCACCGCCTGACGCGAGCTTCGTCATCGCGCTCGAACCACCTGTCACCCTGGCGCAGGCCGGGGTCGATGGCGATGGATGCAGCGCGATTCATCAACCGCCAACGATCCCGGCCTGCGCCGGGATGACGGATCAATCACGATGGCTCCGCTCGCGTGCGACAGATCGCGAGTCAACTGCGAAGAACGTAACCCAGGATCACATCGCACATGTGCGACAGGCGTTCGCTCTTCGCCTTTGTGGAGAGCAGGTCGCGGCCGAAGATCGCGCAGAGCGTGTAGCTGTTCGAAAGATAGAAGTACGACAGCCCCGCGATGGAGACGTACAGCTGCACGGGGTCGACGCCGCCGCGGAAAGATCCCTGCTTGCGGCCGCGCTCGAGAATCTCCGCGAGCATTTCGATCAGGGGCGAGTTCAACTCTTGCGCGCGCTTCGACTCCGCAAGGTGACGCGCCTTGTGCAGGTTCGCACTGTTGAGCAGCGTGAGGAATTCAGGGTGCGCAAGGTAGTAGTTCCAGGTGAACTCCACGAGCTTGCGCAATGCCTCGGCGGGCGGCATCTCCTGCAGGCGCAGCTTGCGCTCCTCCTCGCGGATGTCGAGGTAGGCCTGCTCCAGCACCGCTTCGAAGAGCTTCTCCTTGTCTTCGAAGTAATAGTAGATGAGGCGCTTGTTCACGCCCGCGCGTTCGGCGATGCGATCGACGCGCGCTCCGCCCAGCCCGAACTCCGCGAATTCGTCCCGCGCCGCCGCTAAGATGGCGCCCTGGGAGCGGTCTGCATCGCGCTGTCGCTCTTCGGTCGCGGGGGCGAGGTCTCTCGTCATGCGCGAATAATTCACCACACGGTTAATAAAGTCAAGATGACACAGATCGCGGGCCACCTCATCGTCGAATGCCTCGTTGCACAGGGCGTGACGCACACGTTCGGTGTTCCTGGCGAGAGTTATCTCGCGGTGCTCGATGGCTTCCACGCTTATCGAGACAAGATCAAGTTCATCGTCAATCGCCAGGAGGGCGGCGCATCGTACATGGCGGAGGCGCAAGGCAAGCTGACGGGGCGACCGGGCGTGTGCTTCGTCACTCGCGGGCCCGGTGCGACGAACGCGTCGATCGGTGTGCACACTGCGTTTCAAGACTCGACGCCGATGGTGCTCTTCGTCGGCGATGTCGCAAGCGACCAGCGCGATCGCGAAGCTTTTCAGGAGGTTGATTACGGATCGTTCTTCGGCCCGAGCACGAAGGGCATGGCCAAGCGCGTCGAGCGCATCGACGATCCGGATCGCATTCCCGAGTACGTTGCGCGCGCCTTTGCGACGGCGATGAACGGCAGGCCCGGCCCGGTCGTGCTCGTGCTGCCCGAGGACATGCTCACGAAGCAGACGGCCGCGAGACCCGCTGCGCGAGTGGAGCCGGTGC
>DATJJL010000365.1:0-13550 GCA_035492155.1 Ramlibacter sp.
TGTTGCGCGGCGCCGCCGCCATGCTGATGTTGCTTTGTGCGGCATGCGCAGCCGACAACGCGGCGCGCAAGCTTCCCGACACGCCAGTCGGCATGCAGCAGGACTTCGATGCGCAGCATGGCCGCTGGCACACGACGGTGCGCCGCCTCGTCAAGCCCCTCGCGGGCTCGCAAGATTGGGCCGAGTACGACGGAACCACTGTCGTGCATCCGCTGGTCGATGGCCGCGCGAACGTGGCCGAGCTGGATGTCACGGGCCCGCGCGGCCGCATCCAGGGCGTGTCGGTGCGCCTCTTCGACCCGCGCGCCCAGCGCTGGACGATCCAGTTCGCCAACATCGCCAGCGGCGTGCTCGACGGCGGAATCTCCGGCGGCTTTGCGGGTGGGCGCCACGGCGTGTTCTACGGGCACGACACGTGGAACGACAAGCCCATCGTCGTTCGCTTCGTCGTCGATGTCATCGACTCGAAAACAGTGCACTTCGAGCAGTCGTTCTCCAGCGATGCAGGCGCGACCTGGGAAGTGAACTGGGTCGCCGTCGACAAGCGTCTCTGACGCAATGGCGGCTACGCCCGCGGGCGCCGCACGACGCGCACCTTCGCGCTCTTGCCGCCGCCGCAATAGAAGCGGTCGCCGCCGTCGGATTCGAGCCCCGAGACGTTGACGCCCGCCGGCAACTCGAGCGATTCGAGCACCTGCGACGTGCGCGGATCGATGCGGCGCAACTCGCTCGTATCGCCTTCCCATGTTCCGTGCCAAAGCTCGCCGTCGACCCAGGTCACGCCGGTGACGAAGCGATTGGATTCGAGGGTGCGCAGCACCGAGCCGGTCTCGGGATCGACTTCATAGATCTTGCGCTCGCGGTAATGCCCCACCCAGAGCCGGCCTTCCGCCCATGCCAAGCCCGAGTCGCCGCCACCGCCGGGTGCAGGGATCGTCGCGAGCACCTTGCCGGTTTGCGGATCGACTTTGTGGATGCGGTCTTCGGAGATCTGGAAAAGGTGCCGGCCGTCGAAGGCTGTGCCCGCGTGCGCAGCCATGGCGATGGAACTGCGTATCTCGCCGTTGGCCGGATCGAAAGAGATCAGCCTGTCGCCCACCGCGCACCACACGTGGCGCCCGTCGAAAGTCACGCCACCGACCTGGTCGACTCCGGCCAATGGCCCGTATTCCTCGATGATTTGCGCGGGGGATGTTTTCATGTGGCCATCCTAGCCAGCGATCGGCAGTGCGGGAAGTAACAAGGTTGTCGTGATTCCCGGCATCGCGGGCGCCATCCAGCGGCGCGCACGCGCGCGCCCGATCGGCTGCACCTTGCCGTTCGCCGCAAGGTCGTCGAGCGCACGCTGCACCGATCGCTGGCTTGTGCCCAGCGCCAGCGCAAGCGCGGAACTCGACCACAGCTCGCCGTCGGAAAGAAACGCGAGCACATGTGCGTGCCTTTCCTCCACCGGGCGTGCGAGCACGAGCACGTCGCTCGCATCTCGCGGGACCAGCGCGAAGCCGCGCGGCGTGGCCTCCACGTCTGCGAAGCCGCGCAGTTCCTTGCGCAGGCGGCCCATCTCCACGCGCAGGCGCGCGCGGTAGCTCTCGTCCGCGTGCTTCGCGCGAAACGCGCGCGCCACCAACTCGTCTCGCCCTGCATCGCCCGGCCACACTTCTGCAAGCGCCTGCGCCAGTACAAAGAGTACGGGTCGTGTCGCGAGCGGTACTTCGCGCCCCGCACTTCGCACCACGTGGCGCAACTCGTCGACAACGAGCGCGCCCGATGCGAGCACGGCTTCGACCTCTTCGAGCAGCAGCGGCCTCGCTTCGCCCCGGCGGACCAGTCGTGCGGCGGGAGCGCGCAACTGCGCGGACGCACTCTCGACTTCCGCTGCGAGTGCCGCAATGCCCGCCGCTTGTGCGGCGCGCGTGGCGCGCTCGATGGCCGCGCGGGCCGCTTTGCTTTGCAGCCGCCGCATGGCGATGCCGGCCAGCGTAAGTTCGTGGGCGGCGCGCGAAGCCGGCGGCAACGGAACCGCGTCGAGTTCACCCAGTGCATGTTCGGCGTCGTCGAGCCGTCCGATGAGCAACAGCCGACGCACTTGCAGGTGCCGCGCATGCGCGGCATTCACGTTGTCGCCATGTTCGTCGAGCGTAGCGCGCGCCGCTTCGAGTGACTTGGCGGGAAAGCCGAGGTCGCGCGAGACGAGCGCGATTTCCGCTTCGGCGACCACACAGCGTGCACGCGCCATGGGCTCACTTGCGCCGAACGCGCGTGCTGCTGCGCGCAGCAGGGCCTTCGCGCGCACCAGGTCGCCCAGCCGCGCCATCGCAATGCCCCGCAATGCGAGCGCGGGCGCATCGTCTCGCAGCGCGACACGGTTGAGCGCGCCCAGCGGGTCACCCGCCGCGAGGGCACGCGCTGCCGCCGTGATCAAAGAGTCCATGCGAATCCCGACACACTTGTCACTCACACCTTCGCGAGCTGTTTCCTAGCATAGCCCACACCATCAACCACGAAGGAGCGACGACATGACATCGCACGCGATCGCAACACGCGATCAATGGCTGGACAAGCGCCTTGCGCTGCTGCAGGCCGAAAAGGAACACACGCGCCGGGGCGACGAACTCGCGCGAGAGCGCCAGGCGCTGCCCTGGGTGCGTGTGGACAAGGACTACCGTTTCGAAACCGAAGCCGGCAATGCGTCGCTGAAGGAACTCTTCGCAGGCCGCTCGCAACTGCTGATCTATCACTTCATGTTCGGGCCGGATTACACGGCGGGTTGCCCCTCGTGCTCGTCGATCGCGGACGGCTTCAACGGCATTGCCGTGCATCTGGCGAACCACGACGTCACGCTGGGCTGCGTGTCGCGCGCGCCGCTGGCGAAGCTGCAGGCCTACAGGAAGCGCATGGGTTGGACTTTCCCCTGGGCATCGTCGCTGGGCAGCGACTTCAACTATGACTTCCAGGTCGCGTTCACGGAGGAGCAGCAGCGCACAGGGCGTGTCGACTACAACTACAGCGGCGCGAACATCAGCTCGCGCGACCAGAACATCTCGGCGAAGGAGGCGCCGGCCGCCGCGCCGCCGAACGAGTTCCAGACCCGGATCGCCGCAAGCACCGGCACGGACTGGCCGACCTACATTCGCGAGACGCCCGGCGTGAGCGCGTTCGTGCTGCAGGATGGCATCGTGTATCACACGTACTCCGCCTACGCGCGCGGGCTCGACGGTCTGTGGGGCATGTACCAGTGGCTCGATCGCGCACCGCTGGGCCGCAACGAGAAAGGCATCTGGTGGCGCCGGCACGACGAGTACGCGAAGGCCTGAGCGCTTTCACCGCCGCGTCGGCGGCGCTGTTCGCAGCCGGCGCTGCAACGACGATCGCGTGGTGCATGGCCATGCCAGTGATCTGCGGCGGCAAGGTTTGGCCCGGCCCGGCGGCATCGTTCCTTGCGATGTGGACCGTGATGATGGTCCCGATGATGTTGCCGTCGCTGGCACCTGCGCTCTGGCGCTATCGGCAAACGCTTGCGCTTGACGGTGCGGCGAAGTGGGTCGGGCCGGTGGCGACTACAGCGGCAGGCTATTTCTTCGTCTGGGCTTTGCTCGGCCTGGCCGTGCATCCGCTCGGCGTGCTGTTTTTCGCGAAGGCCACGCGCGCTGCAGTCGCCATCGCCGTGATCGCTGCAGGGCTGGTGCAATTCAGCGCCTGGAAGTCAAGGCGTCTCGCGTGTTGCCGCGATGTCGCGGACGGCAATGCGCCGTGGCTGCAGGGCATGCACCTTGGCGTGCGGTGTGCGCTCAGTTGCGGCAACCTGATGGCGATCGTCGTTGTCGCCGGCGTGATGGACCTTGCCACCATGGCGGTTGTTGCTGCGGCGATCACGCTCGAGCGGGTTGCGCCTGCGCATGTGCGTGCCGCGCGTGGAATCGGCGTGGTCGTTGTCGCTGCCGGGTTCTTGCTTCTCGCGCGCTCCTGACCTCTCACCTCGATCTCGACAAGCAGTCGGGCTACGGGCATGCGACCGGTGCCGCCGGAATGTGCGCGGGAAGCGTCACGACGAACTCGCTGCCCCGGTTCCTTCCGCGGCTGCGCGCGACCACCGTTCCTTCGTGGGCCTTCACCAGCTGGTGGACGACGGCCAGGCCGATGCCCAGGCCCGCGCTGTCGGCCTCGACGGCGTGCGCATCCCGCACGAACATGTCGAACACGCGCGGAAGCGCCTCTTCGGTGATGCCGATGCCGTTGTCGCGCACGGTGACGGCAACGGCACTCGCGCCGCGATCGACTTCGAGCGATATCTCCCCACCCTCGGGCGTGTACTTCGACGAGTTGTCCAGCAGGTTGCCGAACACCTGCACCAGGCGCACGGGGTCGCCCAGCACCTTCAATGAACCCGCGGGCATCACGCAGTCGAAGCGCTGCCGGCGCGAATCGATGCGCGCCCGCGCGGATTCGATCGCGAGGTCGAGCAGCGGCACGACTTCGACCAGCGTGCGCTCGATGCGGAAATTGCCGGCGCGAAGGCGCGAACCGTCGACAAGGTCGTTGATCAGCCGCGACATCTGCGCGACCTGGCCCTTGATGGTGGCCTGCAGGCGCGCATGCGCATCGCCATCGCCGCGTGCGCCATCGAGCATGTGCGCGGCAAGCCGCAGCGGCATCAGTGGGTTGCGCAACTCGTGCGCGACCATCATGAGCAGCGCCGTTTGCCGCTGCTGCGCCTCGTGGGCGTCGGCTTCGCGTGTCCGGGCGTCGCCGGCGGCGGCCAGCAGCTTGCGGTTTTCGCCGTCGAGCTCGCGCACGTGCGCGAGGCTGCGCGAGAGCTCCGCCTGCAACGTGCGTATCTCGGCATCGCGCGAGAAGCGTGCGCTCATGGCTTACTTCCGCTTCGAAATCTCGAGGCCGACGCCGCGGTATCCGATGAAGCTGCACGCCGGCCCGAACATGGGCTCGCCGCTCACCTGGAAGACCTGCTCCGACCCGTCCGCATTGACGCGGCTGAAGATGAAATCCAGGAACGGTTCGCGCGCGTCGATGGCCGCCTGCAGCGCGGCTCGCTGGCTCGTGTTCCAGCTGGGGGCCGGCTGGGAATTTCCTTCCCGCAACCCGGCGACCTTCAGACCCAGCATCTCGAGGACCGGTCCCGACACCTTGGTGAAGTTGCCGTCCTTGTCCTGCTCCCAATACCAGTCGGAGGCGAGTTCGGTGAGGCTGCGATATCGCGCTTCGCTCTCGCGCAATTCGGCGGTGCGTTCGCGCACGGCCTGCTCCAGCTCGCGGTTGTGGTTCTCGAGGCGCTTGTACAGCAGCCGCACTTCGAGCATGTTGTACACGCGCGTCTTCAGCTCCACCAGGTCGAAGGGTTTGCTGATGAAATCCTTCGCGCCGGCCTGCAGGGCCCGCAGCTTGTGCCCGGGTTGCGCCGTGACGACGAGAACGGGAAGGTAAGCGTCCTTCTCGTTCGTCTTCAGTCCCTCGATCACCTGGAATCCGTCCATGCCAGGCATTTGCAGGTCGAGCACGATGAGGTCGTATTCATTGCGCCGGTGCAGGGCGCACACCTCGGTGGGATCGAGCGTGAAGCTCACGTTGGTGTAGCCGGCCTGATGAAGCGCCTCTTCCAGCAGGCTGATGTTCGCGGGCTGGTCGTCGACGAGCAGGATGCGCGCATCCGTGAAGCGCAACCCATGGGGCGCGTTTGCGAGTGCGATCACGTGTGCTTCCCCGCATGGAGGAGTGCGCCGTCGAGCGATTCCATGAACTTGTGGACCATGATGGGTTTGGTGATGTAGTCGAAGAAACCCGCGTCCAGGCCCTTCTGGATTTCACGGGGCACGGCGTTCGCACTGAGCGCGATGATCGGGATGTGCGCGGTGTGCGGGTCTGCGCGCAGGAAGGTCATCGCGTCGGTGCCGCTGAGGCCCGGCAGGTTGATGTCCATGAGGATCACGTCGGGCATGCAGGCCCGGGCATAGTCGATCCCGGTCTTGCCGTCGGCCGCGCTGAGCAAACGAAGGTCGGCCCGGCGCGCGATCAACTGTTCGACGAGTTCGAGGTTGGCGGGGTTGTCCTCCACATACAGGATGGTGCGCATGGCGCTGCCCGATTCCGTCGCCGCATGCGACGCGGCATCGCGGCCTTCGACGGCGGCGAAGCCCGGAGCCTGCGCCAGCGCCAGTTCGGCCCAGAACACGCTGCCTTCGCCGACGACGCTGTCGACGCCGATGCGGCCGCCCATCAATTCGATCAGGCGCTTGGTGACGACCAGGCCGATGCCCGTGCCGTCCTCGCTTCCCGATTCCTTGCCGAGCCGGTTGAACGGCTGGAAAAGCTGGTCGACCTGTTCGGGCGAAAGGCCATGGCCCGTGTCGCGCACGCCGATGCGCACGGCGCCCGAAGCAGCGCGCGAGCACTCCACCGTCACCGTTCCGTTCGGCCTGTTGTACTTGATCGCGTTGAACAGCAGGTTGATCAGCACCTGCTTCACGCGCGTGCGATCCGCGGTGACGAAACTCGGTGCGCCGAATTCCGGAAAGCTCATCGAGATGCCGCGCGAACGCGCCTGCGGCTCGATCATCGCGCGGCATTCGGACAGTACCTCGGCGAGCGATATCGGCTCGTTCGACATCGTGAGCGTGCCGGATTCGATCAGCGCGAGGTCGAGGATTTCGTTGATCAGTTCGAGGAGATACCAGCCCGCCTTGAGGATCTGGTCGATGCTGCGTTTTTGCTGCGCGCCCGGCGGCGGCGAAGCGGACCCGAGCAACTGCGCGAATCCGAGGATGGCGTTCAGCGGCGTGCGCAGCTCGTGGCTCATGTTCGACAGGAAATCGGACTTCGCGCGGTTCGCCTTGTCGGCCGCGGCCACGGCGTCCTTCAGTTCGAGTTCGGCCTGCTTGCGGGCGGAGTTGTCGGTGCCGATCAGCAAGTAGCCGATGAGGACTCCATCCGCACCGCGCAGGGCGGTGATCGACACGATGGCGGGAAAGCGGCTGCCATCCTTGCAGATGTACGTGAGCTCGTAGATGTCCTCGATGTCGCGCGATGCCTTGAAGGCCAGGGCTTCGAAGCCCGGCGCGATCGTGGTGCCCAGCTCGATGGTCAGTGCGCGTGCGCGCGCAGCGACTTCTTCGGGGTCGTGGATGTCGCTCGGGCTGATGCGGTTGACGACGTCGGCCGCGTCGTATCCGAGCATCCGCTCGGCGCCGATGTTGAACAGCTGGATGATGCCGCGCTCGTCGGTGGCGATGATCGAGAAGTTGGCGCTCGTGATGATGGCGTTTTGCAATGCGCCCGCTTTCAGCAAGGCCTGCGCGTTGGCACTCTCGGATGACGGCGTGGGGCTGGCTTCGGGTTGGGACATGGTTTGCTCTCGATGCCAGCCGACCGTATCAGTGGTCAAGCCCGGTGTATGTGCGGTGGCTCGCATAGGGATGCACCCGCAAAACGTCGCAAAGCAGGCGCTCGGATTCGGTCTTCACGCACGCATAGCATTCGCACACCGCCCGCTCCAGCCCGGGCCGGTCCAGCACGTCGATACGGCCGCGGCTGTATCGGATCAGGCCCGCGCGTTGCAGGTTGCCGGCTGCTTCGGTCACGCCCTCGCGGCGCACGCCCAGCAGGCTCGCGATCAATTCCTGGGTGAGCGTGAGCCCCGCGCCCGAAGAGCGGTCCAGGCTCAGGAGCAACGTGCGGCAAAGCTGCTGTTCGACCGAGTGGTGACGGTTGCAGACCGCCGTCTGCGTCATTTGCGTCATGAGCGCCTGCGTGTATCGAAGCAGCAAGCGAAGCACCGGCCCGCCGCGATCGAATTCGGTCTTGAGCAGCTGGGCCTTGAGGCGGTAAGCCTGCCCGGTGCCGCGCACCACCGCGCGGCTGGTCGTCGTCTCGCCGCCCATGAATATCGACGTGCCCACGATGCCTTCGTTGCCGACGACCGCGATTTCCGCCGATGCGCCGTCGCGCAGCATGTACATGTGCGAGACGATGCAGGTGGTGGGGAAATACACGTGGGCCAGGCGCCCGCCCGATTCGTGCAGCACCAGGCCCAGGGGCATGGCGACGAGTTCGAGGCCGGTGGAAAGCCTGTCAAATTCAGCCGCCGGCAATGCTGCGAGCAGGTGGTTTTGCGAGGTGCCGGGAAACGGCATGCGAGCCTTGGAGCAACGACCCGGCCGGGATGACCTCGGACTGCTGGCCCATTCTGCGCTCGTCGCGCGAGCGCCTGGGAATCTATTTTCAGCGCCCGCGGGTTACTGCCGCGGTTCACCGTTGCGATTCACCGCGATGGTGGTGCCCGGTTCACCGCTCATCTGGATCCTGTGATCCAGGCCTCGGAACTTGTAGCTCACGTCCCAGTAGGCGGGCGTGCCGCTTGCCGTGTGTTCGCACCGGCGCACGTTCTGCACCGAAGTTGTCGAGCCGTCGTTGCGGCCGATGTTGGAGCCGATCACGCCACCCGCCACCGCGCCGCCGATCGTTGCGAGGTCCTTGCCGGAGCCGCCGCCCACCTGGTGGCCCAGCACTCCGCCGATCAGGGCGCCCGCGAGTGCGCCGCCCATGTTGCGGTCCCCGTGCGATGGCTCCGTCACTTGCTGGCGTTCAACCCAGCAACGCTCCGCGGGCGCGCCCATCACGGCATGAACGCTGGTCACCGGGACCTGGAAGACCGATTCGTTCGCGCGGCGGCGCCACGCGTAATCCTGCACTTCGGCTCGCGGCGCGATTTCATTGTCGTAGTGGCGGCCCTTGCCTGCGGGGCGCACGGACGAAATGTTGTTGTCGAACGAGATCGACGCGAGCGACGCGTAACGTCCCTTGGACAGCACGGCGCAACGTCCGCCGAAGTTCATGTTTTCGCAGACCTGCCAGCGCCCGCCCTCCACGACAACGGACGACACGCGGTCGTTGAATCTGTTGGCGTTGAAGTTGTTCAGCGAACGGTTCGCGGTGAAGGCGCGGCCGTGGAAGTCGTTGCCCTCGTAGAAGGTGACCTGCGCGGCGGCATGACCGGCGGCGCAGAGGGCCGCGACGGCGACGGCCATCTTGAATTGCTTGTTCATGGAGTTTCCTGTTCGGCTCCGGTAGAGCCAGGGCGCACTGTGGCGGGCACGGCCGTGCGGGTCTGTGCGATCGCGTACATACGAAAGGCGCCGGATGATGAGGCGGTTTTGTCCTACATGCGCGGCGCCCCATGCGTGTGGCAGCGCACAGACCTTGGCTCACCGTGCGCGCAATCTGCGCCTGTTGACTTCGTCAGCCGCCCAGGTCCACCACTTCGGCGCACCCAAGAGATCACCGGACAAAAACATGAACCACTTCGCACGCACCTCCATCCTCGTCGCTGCCGTCGCCCTCACTGCACTCGCAGGATGCGCTTCCACCCACAGGCAGGAGAGCACCGGCCAATATGTCGACGACTCCACGATCACCGGCAAGGTCAAGGCCGCGATCTTCAACGAGCCGTCGCTGAAGTCGGCCGAGATCAACGTCGAGACCTTCAAGGGCCGCGTCCAGCTGAGCGGCTTCGTGTCATCGCGGGCGAGCATCGACCTCGCGGTGCAGGTTGCCCAGGGCGTCGGCGGCGTGACCTCCGTCGCCAACGACATGCGCGTCAAGTAACGAGATTGCGTCTAGCGACACCGCGAGTTCGCTGGCCGCAGGAAAGGCGTATGCTGGGCCGCGGGTTCGGCGTATCTCAACGCACCGGATCTCTTGCGGGGCCAGCTGAAGTCCCGCGGACTCCAGCCGCCAAACAGTGGAGCATCGGCATGATGCACGTTTTCATCGCCAACAATCGCGCGGAACTGCTCGCGCGATGCAAGGCAAAGGTCGCCAGGCGGCCACACCGGGCGGCAACTGAAGCCCAGCTCAGCAACGGGATCCCGCTTTTCCTGGAGCAACTGTTGCAAACGCTGCAAGCCGAAGAAGGCGGCGACCTGGCCGGCAGCCTGCGGATATCGGGCTCCGCAGGCGGAGATGGGGCTGCGACGACCCGCTCCGAGATGGGCGTCACCGCCAGCGCTCACGGCAGGCAATTGCTCGAACTTGGCTTTTCCGTCGACCAGGTCGTTCATGACTACGGCGACATGTGCCAGTCGATCACGGACCTGGCGGTTGAGCGGGATGCGCCATTCGGCGTCGATGAATTCCGCACCCTCAATCGATGCCTGGACAACGCGATCGCAGACGCCGTCACCGAGTTCGGCTTTCAGCGCGACTTGATATTGGCGCGCAAGCAGGAGCACGTGTTCGAGCAGCGCATCGGCATCCTTGCGCACGAGCTTCGCAACTCCATTGGGTCGGCGAAGCTCGCCATGGCTGCGCTGGAGTTGGGACACCTTCCCGTGTCCGGCGCCACGGGCGGCGTCCTGAAAAGGGCCCTGGATTCCATGTCGGTTCTCGTTGGCGCGGCCATCTCGGAAATCCGGGACAAGACGTTGTCGGAAACGACTCGCGATGTGATGAGCGCGCAGGCGCTCGTGCGGGAGGCCGCGAAAGCCGCCGAGCTGTATGCGCATGAGAAGGGATGTACCTTGACGGTCGAAACGATCGGTCCCGAGATCGAAGTCGTTGTTGATCGCGAGCGCATCCTCGGCGCGTTGGCCAATCTGCTTCAGAACGCCTTCAAGTTCAGTGCGACCGGCAGTGAGGTCGCATTGACTGCAGGAGTATTCGGCGCGCTGGTGCGAATCGACGTCAAGGACCGTTGCGGCGGCTTGCCCCACGGAAACATCGAGCGCATGTTCACGCCGTTCACCCAGCGCAGCAGCGACAGGACCGGACTTGGCTTGGGCCTGTCGATCGCGCGTCATAACGTGGAATTGGACGGCGGCACCCTCACTGTGCGAGACCTTCCCGGGACCGGCTGTGTCTTCACCCTCAGCCTGCCGCGTCACCAAGGCATGCCGAGCCGATAGGCGCGGTGCCTCATCGGCACGACATCTCACGCAGACCCGTAAGTCCTTGTCAAAGTGCGCCGCCATCCCGCGTCGCCGTGGAACAATGGTCCCACGATGTCGGACGCACTCGACCAACAATGCATCGACACCATCCGGTTCCTGGCGGTGGATGCAGTGCAGAAGGCCAACAGCGGGCATCCTGGCATGCCGCTGGGCGCTGCGCCGATGGCGTACGCGTTGTGGACCCGGATGCTCAAGTGCAACCCGCGCGATCCCGAGTGGCCCGACCGCGATCGCTTCGTGCTCTCCGCCGGACACGGGTCGATGCTGCTGTACAGCCTGCTGTACCTGAGCGGCTATGACCTGCCGTTGGCCGACATCGAGCGGTTCCGCCAATGGGGCAGCAAGGCTCCCGGCCATCCCGAGCGCGGGCACACACCTGGCGTCGAGGTGACGACGGGGCCGCTCGGGCAGGGCTTCGCCAATGCGGTCGGAATGGCCATCGCCGAAGCTCAATTGGCCGCGCGCTATAACCGCCCCGGTCACACGATCGTCGACCATCACACCTACGCGATCGTGAGCGACGGCGACCTGATGGAAGGCGTTGCATCCGAAGCGGCGTCGTTGGCCGGGCACCTGCAACTGGGCAAACTGATCTGTTTGTACGACGACAACCGCGTCACGCTTTCCGCCGGCACTGCTATCACGTTCTCGGAGGACCGGGCGGCGCGCTTCGACGCGTACGGCTGGCATACGGCGGCGCTGAGCGATGGCAACGATGTCGAGGCGATCACCCGCGCCTTGCAAGCTGCACGCGCCGAAACATCGCGGCCCTCGCTGATCCTGGTGCGCACGCACATCGGCTACGGCTCCCCCGACAAGCACGATAGCTTCGAGGCGCACGGCTCGCCGCTGGGCAAGGACGAGGTGCGCTTGACCAAGGAGCGCCTGGGCTGGCCGACCGAGCCGCCGTTCCTGGTTCCCCAGGCCGTGCTCGCGCGCATGCGCGAGGCGCTCAGCCGCGGCAAGCGCGATGAAGAAGCGTGGAACGCGCGCATGCATGCCTACTCGCAGGCGTTCCCGGATCTGGCCGCGGAGGTGCAGGGCAGGCTGCGCGGCGATCTGCCGGCCGGCTGGGACGCAGGCATTCCCGTGTTCCCGCCGGACGGCAAGGGGATGGCGACGCGAGTTGCCTCAAGCAAGGTGATGAACGCCGTCGCGCCGAAACTTCCCGCGCTCACCGGTGGTTCGGCCGACCTGGATCCATCCACGAAGACCGCGTTGACGAACCTGGGCGATTTCAACCCGGCCGCCACACCGGGCGAAGACACGCAGGGATCGGATGGCGGCGGCTGGAGCCGCGAAGGCCGCAACCTGCACTTCGGCGTGCGCGAACACGCGATGGGCGCGATCGTCAACGGCATGGCCGCGCACGGCGGCTTCATTTCGTACGGCGCGACGTTCCTGATTTTTTCCGACTACATGCGCCCGGCGATCCGGCTGGCAGCGCTCGCGCGGCTGCACGTCGTGCACGTGTTCACGCACGACAGCATCGCGTTGGGCGAGGACGGACCGACCCATCAGCCGATCGAACAGCTGGCCGGCCTGCGCGCCATTCCGAACCTCACATTGATTCGCCCGGGCGACGCCAACGAAACCGCGGTGGCGTGGCGCGTCGCCATCGAGGCGAAAGATCGCCCTGTGCTTCTCGCGCTGACGCGGCAGGACGTCGCCACGCTTGATCGCTCGCGTTACGCCAGCGCCGATGGCCTGCGCCGGGGTGCGTACGTGCTGAGCGACGCGGCCTCGGGTGTTCCCGCACTGATCCTGATTGCCAGCGGCTCCGAAGTCGGGCTGATCGCAGCGGCCGCCGAGCGCCTGCAGGCCGAAGGCGTCGCTGTACGCTGCGTCTCGATGCCGAGCTGGGACCTGTTCGACGCGCAGCCGCGAGCCTATCGCGACGAAGTGCTGCCGCCGGACGTGCCCGCCCGCCTGGCGGTCGAACTCGGCGTTTCGCAGGGCTGGCATCGGTACGTCGGCGACCAGGGTGATGTCCTGGCGATCGACCGCTTCGGCGCATCCGCGCCCGCCGAAACCTTGCTGCGCGAATACGGCTTCACTGTAGAGAGCGTGGTCGCGCACGCACGTGCTTTGCTGACCCGGCCGCAAGGCAAGCATGGCTCATGAATTCAAGATCGGCGACCGCGTGCGCTGGAATTCCGAGGCGGGGCATGTGACAGGCCGCATCGTCAAGGTGCACACGAGCGATACCGAGTACAAGGGGCACATCCATCGGTGCACTGCCGCAGACCCGCAGTACGAGATCAAGAGCGACAAGACCGATCACGTGGCGCTGCACAAGGGCGCCGCGCTGCACAAGATGCCGCATTGACAAGCCCGGCTGCGCTGGAGAACCTGGTGATCGCGCTGCTGTCGCAGGCAACGCCGCCGCAGCTCGATCTGGTGCGCGAGATGGAGCGTGCCGATCGCACTTGTCCGGCAGATCAGATCGGCACACGGTAGCCGAAGAATTCGTGGTCCTCGTTGTAGCCGCCTTCTCCCGCCCCGAGATCGGCGTAGCTGTGCACGAACTCGATCGCGGCGATCCATTTGACCATCTTGAAGCCCACCTCGTTCTCGCAACGCAGCCGCAGCGGC
>DATJJL010000366.1:0-2765 GCA_035492155.1 Ramlibacter sp.
CCGCGCATCGGCCCATGCGTTCGCGCAGCGCCGCATCCACGGCGGGGCTGGGCGTTTCCTCGATGAGCTTCTGGTGCCGCCGCTGCACCGAGCAATCGCGCTCGCCGAGATGAATGCAGTGCCCGTGAGCGTCGGCGAAGATCTGCACTTCGACATGTCGCGGCGCAAGCAATGCACGTTCGATGAGGAGCTCGCCCGAGCCGAAGGAGGATTGCGCCTCCGAGCGCGCGCTTTGCAAAGCCGAATGAAGCTGCGACGCTTCCATGACGAGCCGCATGCCGCGCCCGCCGCCGCCTGCTGCGGCCTTGACCATCAGCGGATAGCCGATGCGCTGTGATTCACTCGCGAATCGCTCATCGCTTTGATCGTCGCCGAAATAACCCGGCAAGCACGGCACGCCTCTTTGCTGCGCTATCGCCTTTGCGGACGACTTGCTGCCGAGTGCGCGAATTGCTGCGGGCGGCGGGCCGACCCACACGAGCCCTTGGTCGATGACAGCTTGCGCGAACTGCGCGTTCTCGCTGAGAAATCCGTAACCGGGGTGAACAGCGTCCGCATGCGTGGCAATCGCCGCCTCGATCAACTTGTCGACGCGCAAATACGAATCGGCCGACGCGTTGCCGCCCAGTGGATGCGACAGCGTCGCCTCGCGCACATGAAGCGCATCGGCATCCGCATCCGAATACACCGCGACGGTTTCGATGCCGAGCCGCTCGCACGTGCGGATGACGCGCCGCGCGATCTCGCCGCGATTCGCAATGAGCAGTCGCCGGATATTCATCCTGCGTTGGGCCTCTTGGCGATGCCCATGATCCTCGACAGGATCTGCAGCATCACTTCGTCCGCGCCTCCGCCGATCGATGCGAGGCGGCCGTCGCGGAACATGCGCGAGACCTTGTTCTCCCAGGTGAAGCCCATGCCGCCCCAGAACTGCAGGCAGGTGTCGGGCACGAGTCGATTGAGTCGCCCGGCCTTGAGTTTGGCCATCGACGCGAGTTCGAGCACGTCCTGACCTTGCACGTACAAGTCGCAGGCGCGATAGGTCAGCGCGCGCAACGACTCGACCTCGGTCTTCAGCTCCGCGAGCTTGAACTGCACCCATTGCTGGTCGGCGAGCGACGCGCCGAAGAGCTTGCGCTCCTGCGCCCATTCGATCGTCCACTCGATGCAGTTCGTGAGCGACACGAGGCAACTCGCCGCGGCCCACAGCCGTTCTTCCTGGAACTGCTGCATCTGGTAGATGAAGCCCTGCCCCTCCGCGCCGATGCGATTGCGTTGTGGAACGCGCACCTCGTCGAAGTAGATCAGGCCGGTATCGGACGAATTCATGCCGATCTTTTTGATCTTCTTCGCGACTTCGATGCCTTTGGTCAGCTTGCCGCGCGGACCGTCGCGCATCGGCACGATCACCAGCGACTTGTTCTTGTGAACCGGTCCTTCGCCGGTATTCACGAGCATGCACATCCAGTCGGCCTGCAGGCTGCTCGTGATCCACATCTTCTGGCCGGTGATCAGGTAGTCGTCGCCGTCCTTCACCGCTCGCGATTTGATGCCGGCGACGTCGCTGCCGGCGCTCGGCTCGCTCACGCCGATACACGCGACCATGTCGCCCTCGATGGCCGGCGCGAGATATTGCCGTCGCAACTCATCGCTGCCATAGCGCGCGAGCGCAGGCGTGGCCATGTCGGTCTGCACGCCAATGGCCATCGGCACACCGCCGCATTCGATGTTGCCGAGCGCTTCGGTCATCGCCATCGAATACGAGTAATCCAGCCCTGCGCCACCGAACGCTTCCGGCTTGGTGAGCCCCAGCAGCCCCAGCTCGCCGAGCCGCTTGAATACCTGATGCGCAGGGAAGATCTCGGCATCCTCCCACTCGTCGACATGCGGGTTGATCTCGTCGTCGATGAAGCGCTTGAGCGTCTTCTGGATTTCGAGATGTTCGTGCGTGTATTGCATGACTTGTTCCTCACATGCGCGCGACACCGAATTGCATCGGCCGCAACTGCTTCGCTTGCGCTTCGGCGATCGTGTCCAGGCAGAACGCGAGCACCGCCCGCGTGTCGCGCGGATCGATCACGCCGTCGTCCAGCATCAGGCCCGAGGTATAGAACGCGTCGGCCTGGGCCTCGAACATCGCAACGATGCGGTCGTATTGCTTCCTGGATTCCGCCGGGTCGGGCGCGATTCCTTTGCGCGCAAGGGCTGCTTCCGTCACGATCTGCATCGTGCGTGCGGCCTGCTCGCCGCCCATCACAGCGGTCTTCGCGCTCGGCCACGAAAAGAGAAAGCGCGGTGCATACGCGCGGCCGCACATGCCGTAGTTGCCGGCACCGAACGATGCGCCGCATTGGATGGTGAGCTGCGGAACCGTGGCGTTGGTGACGGCCTGGATCATCTTGCTGCCGTGCTTGATCATGCCGTCCTGCTCGCTTTGCTTGCCGACGATGTAGCCCGTCGTGTTTTGCAAATAGATGATCGGATGGCCGAGCTGGCACATCCACTGGATGAAGTGCGTCGCCTTGTTCGCGCCCGCGACGTCGATCGGGCCGTTGTTGGTGATGAAGCCCACCGCGTGATTCGCGATGCTGCCTTGCATGCAGACCGTCGCAGTGCCGTACAGCGGCTTGAATTCGAGCATCGCGCCGTCGTCGACGAGCAGCGCGATGATCTTGCGCATGTCGATGGGTTCGCGCAGGTTCGTGGGGATCAACCCCAGGATGTCGTCCCGGGCTTGACCCGGGACCCAGTGTCTTTCGCGGGAC